>SYDJ01000097.1 GCA_005801205.1 Gammaproteobacteria bacterium | reverse complement strand
GTTTAATCAGTGTTTTTCTGTTGGTTGGTTGCGGTGGAAGCGATAATAAAAAAGAAAATGCGGTTAGTAGTAGCAGTCTTGTTAGTTCATCTGCGCCAGCAATTTCAAGTTCATCTGCACCAGCAATTTCCAGTTCTTCTGCGCCTGTAAGTTCAAGTTCTTCTAGCAGTCTTATTTCTAGTGCGCCTTCATCCTCAAGTATTTCTAGCGCTTCACGTTCATCATCAAGTTCAGCGGTTAGCTCAAGTAGCAAAGCGTCTTCTGTCGCATCGTCCGCTTCAAGTAGCAGTGAAGCAAATGTGGTGCTTAGTGGTGTAGCTGCTGTAGGTGCCCCAATTGTTAATGCGCCTGTTGTTGCTAAATGCGCGAATGGTTCCGGTTTTTCGCTACATGTAACCACTAATGCACAAGGTGCATTTAGCGGCGAGGTTAGTGCAAGTGCTTTACCTTGTGCACTTAAAGTCACTGGGTCAAATATCACGCTTCATAGTTATGCGCTTGCAGCAGGAGTGATTAATATTACGCCCTTAACAGATTTAATTATTGCTAATGCGAGCACGCTAGATCCGGCGGTTTGGTATGCCAGTAATAATTGGCAATTGTTAGAGAGTGTACTCTTATTGGCTCAAACAAATTTTTATGCCGTTATGCTGGCAAATGGTTACACCATGCCGCAGGGGGTGTTTAATCCTTTTACTACGGCTTTCATTATTGGTGATGTGTGGGATAAATTATTGGATCAGCTTCAGGCTGCGATTGCATTATCAAACAGCTTGAAAAGTTATGCCGATTTACTGGCGTTGTTAAAAGATGGAAACATTAACGCCCTCCCCAAAAAAGAAACGCCACCCAATAATGGTTCAGATGGTGCTTGTAGTGTTGTTATTTCTGCCAATACGTCTAATGCATTGAATCCTAGTATTCCGCTTACGCAGGACTGTTTGGCAACTCCCTACACTGGGCAAGTTAATTTTGAAATAAATGAAGGTGTTGCACCTAATCACCGCAACTTGGGCATCGATTTTTTTGCAGCGGCTACTGTTGGTGCCAGCATCAAGTTGGAAGATGGTTACGACTATGCATTGCATAAAGGCGGCGCTGCCAGTTATGTAGATAGCGCAGGTGTTTGGAATGCAAATTCTGGCACCGTAACGATAGTGAGTATTACCGGTGATAGCTATGTTTTAAGTTTAAGCAACGTACATTTTGTAGTTCTAGATGCCACCGGTACGAGTAAGGGAAGCTTTACAGCAGATGGCACTATCACTACAAAAGCGCCTGTAGCAACCAAAGGCTTTTCATGGACAGAAAATGGCGGCTCTCTTACAAAAACCGCTACTCAGGCATCGTTCACTAATCAATACAAAACGATCTACGCTACAGGAAGTGCATCAGAAACTATTTTTGAAATTAATTTAACAGGAAGTATGCCTGGAACTTATGCTCTTAATGGATCCACAAATGCACTCGCTTATATTGTTAATTCAGCCATGTTTCAGGCAACGAGTGGAAGTGTTGTTATAACAAAAAATGCAGCATTAAAAATGTCTGGAACTTTCCAGGCAACAGGTTCTGCGGCAGGGGGTATTACTACGGTGAGTGGTACTTTTACCGATGTTGATGTTATTCCCTAGTTTTATGTTCATCCATTAAGTCGCTATCCTCGTGTGAGCGAGGATAGCGACTGCATATCTGGAAAAGCGAAGTGCCTTCCACCCTGCAACCTTAATCGCTCTTTCTGCCCCCATGCACAATCCGATAAAGCGCTGGCAGTATCAACAGCGTTAATAGCGTCGACGAAATAATCCCGCCAAGCGTAAAACACTGGGCGGGTTAAAGGGAGTGGTTCTCAACAAAATGCCGCCGGTATTAACCGGTTGCCAATAATCGGTCGTACTTGCGGCTAAGCATATCGTAGAACTGCTCGCGCACTTGGTTTACACCCATCTTCAAGGTGGTGATTTGCTCGTGGCTAATATCTTTGCGGCATACATACACTTGCTTGCGGAACACCGCGATTTTGGCACCGTACAAACGCAGGCTGCGCTCCAGATTTTTCTCGCCGAGCATTAAAAGCTTGGCTTCGGCATCAGCAAGTTTACGAAATTCATTTACCAGCTCGGTGTTCACCACATCTAATTCCTGGCGGCGTGCCGTCGGCCAGCGCTCCCCAAATTGAATCGATTCCACCACCAGCGACGAATATTTGGCGAAAATGTGAGTGACCGTACCCACCTGCGCCGATACATCTTCCAAAATCTGCAAACGACGATTTTCGCGCGGCCCGCTGTTCAAATGCGCGCTGCGCCAGAGAATAAACCAGGCAATAGCCGCCGCAATCAACGCGCCCAGCCCAATTTTGAGCGAAGTGTCAGTTAATTGAATAAAGGTTTGTGAATCCATGGTAGTAGGCCTCGCTGTCAGAAAAACGTCGTAAATAGTTATTCAAACAGGAATCTGCAATTACTAGACCAAGTGACACTATATTTGAGTGCTGCTTATTTTCTGGGCGAAGAGTTTTTGGCCGCTTTAAGTATGGTTTCTATAACAGCGCTTATCTCACCCAGCAGAAAGGGTTTTGATATGTAATATTGAAAGCCTGCACCCACATAATCTTCATCTAAATGATAGGTGTTTGCACTAATGGCAATGGTGTAAGGAAGCAGTTCCTCGCGGTAGAGTTTGATGTGTTCCAATAATTCAAAGCCATCCATTACCGGCATTTGAATGTCAATAAAGAGCGCGTTTAGCGGGTGACTTTTAATAATGTCCAGCGCTTCAACGCCATTGGCCGCTTTCAACGATTTAATGCCTAACTTCGAAAGCACTTTGGCTAATATATCGCAGTTAATTCTAACGTCATCCACGATTAATGCTGTTAGGTTGCTGCTACTAAAGTCTTGCAATTCAATGGAGGTGTTATGTTTTGCGGGTGGCAGTTCCGGCTTTGCGGCGGTTAACGGCAGTACAATCTCAAAGCGTGTGCCTTTGTTTACTTCAGATCTAAACGTAATAGTTCCGTTAAAAAGGTTAGCGAGTTTTTGTACAATCGTTAGGCCTAAGCCAGTTCCACCATATTGTTGACCTGCATGTCCTTGAAAAAAGGTGTGAATAAATTTTCTTGCTGTTCTTGGGTTATGCCTGTGCCTGTGTCGGAAATTGCGACATGGAGGCCGCTATTTATTATGGAGCACTCCAATGTTATTTTTCCGGATTGTGTGAATTTAATGGAATTACCCAGCAAGTTAATTAGGATTTGAGAGATTTTTGCTTTGTCTGTGTACGCACTATAGTCGGTCGGAATGTTCACATTGCAATGCCAGTTCAATTGCATTTGCTTACAGCGAATTTTGAATGTCTGATTGATGGTGTCAAGTAAATCAAAAATGAATACGTTTTCACAAAAAAGCTGCATGGAGCCGGATTCAATTTTCGAAATATCTAAAACATCGTTTAATAATTCCAGTAGATGTCTTCCTGATATGTCTATAGCGTGGATTGTTTCTATGTGTTCTTGTGGAAAGTTTTTTTCAAGGCCGAGTAGTTGTGTGTAGCCTAAGATTGCATTCATTGGTGTGAGAATTTCATGGGACATAGTGGTGAGAAATATAGTTTTTGCCTTGTTAGCTTTTTCTATTTCTGTGGTGTATTGATTGATTTGATTGTAAGTTAAGTTGATGGCATCAATAACAGATGTAAACTCATTTTTAGCGGGATAATAAACAGGCTTTATATCAAGTGTTTGGCCGTTTGTAAGCTTAATGCTATTGCTTATGAGTTCCTTTACCTTTTGAAAGGGTCTAAACAGAATTTCTAACAGTATCATCATGCCAATTATAAACAGAGTGATGATAATGGCACCATTTACAACCGCTTGTTTGGTGGCTTGTTCTATTTCTTGATTTAGTTCTTCTTCTGGTATTACAACACCTAATAACAAACCTGCATTACTTTTTAAATAATAAATTCGATACAAGGTATCCTCAATAAATATTTTATTAGCGGTTTTAATGGATTGGCCTTGTGAAAAATTGGTTTCCAAGTTTTTTAGCCAATATACGTTTTCGCGTTTGCTCATAACGCTGGGTGGATAGAGATTGTTGGCTAAAATAAGATTGCTACGAGTATCAATCAGAAATGTTTTGGAATTTTTTGTGATGGATATTCCTTGGACGAACTGAGTCATTTCCTGTAAAGACCAGTCAATCGTTGCTAAACCGATAATATTGCCGTTGGTGTCCTTCATGAATGTGTCAACGGTCATCATCAGGGCTTTTGAGCCTGCTTCGTCCCAGTAAGGAACCGTCCAATAAATATTTGATGGTCGCGCTTGTTTTCGGTCCCAGTCTGGCGGGAGTGCCTCCAAGTACCAGCTTTGCGAGTGATAGTCGTACCCAGTGCTACTTAAATCCCAGGTGAACTCTACGTGTTTGTCTTTGTTCCAGAAAACATAGGGGCCATAATATTTTTTTTGCTTGTCGAATATATTGGGCTCGTACCAAAGTCCGCCGCCTATGGATTCGGGAAAAAAGGTAAAGCTATCGATTAAAAAAGATTTTAATGCAGGTTCAATTTGTTCTAGCGGTATTGTGTTTTTGAGCTGGTAAAACAATTCTCCCGATTTAGCAAGTTCTATGGCCTTGTGTTCCATAAGATTTGTGAGGTGATTTATGCGGTTGGCATTGCCTGCAATTGCGGCTTGTATTTGACGTTCGCGAACATTTTCGAGGCTGGTTTTGTTGGTCTTGTGTGTATAGAAGAGTAAAATGCCATAACCCAATAGCTCTAATAAAAATACCGCGATTAATATTCTGGTTTTTATGTTCATACGATCGCTATAAGTGTGTTCCCTAATGTTGCTATAAGTCTAGCCAAAGTTGGTATTGCCGCCACTAAGTCAATTTTTTAAAAGGGAGTTAATAGACCTTCAGGTCCATTAAGGGGTGCGGCCGCGCAAGGGCTTCAATAATCCCTCCAAACCATTCACTTTAATTTCATAGAGTAATTGCAGTTGTTCGCCGAGTCTGCCTTTAGGCATGGCGTTATTGGCTAGCCACACCACATAGGGTTCGGGTAGGTCTACCAACACACGGTCTGCATATTTGCCGTAGGGCATTTTGGTGTTGGCGAGTTCAATCAAAATCGTGGGGTCGGGCAAAGCGTTTTCCATTGTCGATTAGCCGCCCGCTAGCTTCACGGTATAGCCACGTTTCTCTAAATCGGTTTTAATTTTCTCGCGCTGGTCGCCCTGAATTTCGATGATTCCATCTTTAACGGAACCACCTACGCCGCAGGTTTGCTTAAGCGCTTTGGCGATATTTTTTAATTCGGTTTCATCGACCGGAATGCCACTAATGGTCGTTACGCCTTTGCCATTGCGACCGGCGGTTTCGCGGCGGATGCGCACTATGCCATCGCCCTTTGGAATTGCTGCTGCGGGTTTGTCTTCTTTGATGCGACCGCTATCGGTGGAATAAACTAAACGGCTATTACTCATAATCTGTCTCACGTGTTCAATAAATGCGTTCCTAGATGCGGATGTTACTGAGTTTGTGAGTGACAGGGAAGTTTGTTCTTCGCTAACTCAGTGTTGCTGCTATATCTTTCAGTGTGGCCTCAAGGTGTTCGTCTAGCTGCGCGCCGAGTTCAAGATGTTTGATGGATTTATCAATGCCCTGATGCAACATACTCAATAAAGCTTGTTCTTGATTATAGGTTAAACCCATATCAACAAAAGAAGATTCCATGTCTGCCAATACATCATCAACGATTTGTACGCTTTCTTTTTTATATTTTTTTTGCAGATCAACGTGTTCAAATATTCTGCCAAATCGGTCTTTTAAGCCGGGTAGGTTTGACTGTGGTTGGTGATTATCTTGCTGCGAGAGTGAATGAATATGATCTAGGTTTAGCAGCATGGTATTGGCGTTTTCAATAAAGTGTGATAATGATTTTTTTAAATCTTCAGTCGCGTTAGTTGGTGCTAAATTTTTAACAAGCATGGCGATGTTTTCGTGAGTAAAAAACAGCCCTTGTTCATGAGCAAAGAAATTTCCTTCTTCCTGTAATATTCTGGTTAAAATTTCCGCTTCCAGTCTGTTAACCAAGCCACTAGAGCTTGCCTCAAATGTGCCAGAAGCAGCATGAAGCTGAACGCAACAATCTAAGTGTATGCTTTCGCACTGAGCGATAAGAGTATTGGCAAAGTGTTGAGTGTCGGTTATGTGCAGACATTTTTTGTTGAAATCTAACATGAGTCGATAAATATCATCGATAGAGGTGTGGTTCTTTTCGCCAGAAATGGCCAGCTTTTTCTCTGTGCGTTGTAAAGCAAACTCTATTTTTGAGTGAAGTATATCGGGGTGGAAAGGTTTGATGATGTAATCAATACCCCCAGCGGCATAGCCACGTAAAATTTCTTCGGTAGAGTTGTTTGCAGATAAGAAAATAATATTTGTTTGTCTTTCTTTGAGTATTGCTTTGCAGGTGTCGTAGCCGTTAATAATCGGCATTGAAATATCCATTAAAATAAGATCTGGCTTTGTCTTTGCAGCGAGTTCAATGGCTTTTTCGCCGGTTGTGGCGGCGGTGATTGTATATTTTTCTTTAAGGCATTCCATTACCAGTTTGATGTCTTGCGGTGCATCGTCAACGATCAGTATTTTGAAGGGCGTCATTGCTAATTTCCTGTTGTCTGTCTGTTTGCATCAGTTGCATTGTTAGGCGACATTGTTAGTAAAAAATGGTCGAGCAAAGGGTAAATGGCATCAATGTCGAAGCTGTCAAAGTGTGCCATTATTTCATTGGCAATAGGGTCGGTTGGGTTGGCCTCTACAATCTCTAAGAGCACTTTTTCTGCGGCGGCTAAATCGGATGTGCTCAGAATGTTAAATGTATCAATTTTGCTTTTAATGTCGTGCACGCTTAAATAATGGGTAGTTTTTTTTATTTCCGTTGGCGATAGTTTGCGTAGTTCAGTTAATGCCAAAGAAAGCTTTTGATTTGTGTCAGTAATTAATAGCGCGCATTCTGTATATTCTTTTTCTTTGCAGGCTTTCTCAAGTAGGCTGGCAGCTGAGGAAAGCTTGTTGGCACCTATGCTGGCGGCGCTGCCTTTCAGTTTGTGTGCTAAAGCTTGTAATTGAGAATAATTATTCTCACGCAGGTAGGTGTCTAATTTATCGCTGTCATTGTTGTGGGTGTTGGAGAACATGATCAAGACTTTTTTGAGAAGCTCTTGATTGTTGTTGGTGCGAATTAATGCACCTTTGATATCGATTTCTAAAAAGTTATTAGGGTCTATTAGGTTTTTCTCTGTGGTCTCGCTGGCGGAAATAGCTAACGCCGCGTCTAACGGAATCCATTTTCCAAGCAGAGAAAATATTTTTTTGGGTTCTACCGGTTTGGTGAGGTGCGCATCCATACCGGCAGTTAAACTTTTTTCAATGTCTTCTTTGCGTGCGTGCGCGGTCATCGCAATGATGGGTAGTGACTTGTATTTTCCGCCGAGTGCTCTTATATGCGCAGCGGCGGTTAGGCCATCCATTACCGGCATTTGTATATCCATGAGAATGGCATGATAATTTTTTTGAGTAACTGCATCCACCGCTAATTGACCGTTTTCAAAACAGTCTACGACGAGCCCTTGTGTCCGTAAAATCTCGCTCCCTATTTCTCGGTTTACGGGGTTGTCATCAACAAGCATAATGAGGCTGGGCGCAAACTTAGCTGAGTTTTGTGCATTATTTTGTTGCATTCGCCCTGCGTCTTGCTCTGCGGTTACGGTTTTTAGGTTTAGCCAAAACGTAAACCTTGAACCCTTTCCTAGCGTACTCGATACTTCAATTCCTTTGCCCATAAGCTTGGTGAGATGACTGCAAATGGCTAACCCAAGACCGGTGCCACCAAATTTGCGTGTGATACTTTCATCCGCTTGCGCAAAGGGAGAAAAAATATGTGATGTTTTATCTGCAGCAATACCAATGCCGGTATCGCTTACAGAAATCTCAATGAGTTGATTCGTGCATAGCGTGGCCGAAACGTTAATTGACCCTTCATGCGTGAACTTGATGGCGTTACTGATTAAGTTGTAGAGAACTTGACGAACTCGTGTGGGGTCGCCTTCTACCAACTTTGGAAGATTGGATGCAATGTTGGTGCTGAGTGTTAATTTTTTTTGTTGTGTGACGATTAAAAATGTATTGGTAACGTTGTGAATAGTTTCTGCCAAATCAAATGGGATTGTTTCGAGCGTCAGTTCGCCTGCTTCAATTTTACTGACATCTAAAATGTCATTAATGACCGTTAGTAATAATTCGCCAGACTCTTTGGCGGTTGCCAATAAATGGCGTTGATGGTGGGTTAATTCGCTGGACTCTAATAAATAAATAACCCCCAAAATCCCATTCATGGGTGTTCTAATTTCATGACTCATATTTGCCAAAAAGAGACTTTTTGCTTCGTTGCTAGCAATAGCCTGATCTCTGGCGATTTGTAACTCGTGAGTTCTTGAGAGTACTTTTTGTTCAAGTTCTGCGGTGAGATTTTTCAAGGCTTCGTTGGAAAAATAAAGCTCTGTACTTTTAGTTTCCAAAAGTAGCTCTGCCTGCTGTCGAGCAGATTTTTCTCGGTCATAACGTCTTTTGTAGACGTCTATATCTTCAGTCATTGCACAAGTCTGCGTAACTTAAATATCACTGTGGTGTTGCCGCCGCCGAGAACATCCTCTCGATGTATTTGAAAGGCCTCATTAAAGTATTCCATGCAGCCTTCAATCAGGCCGTGCGCTAAATGTGAAAAATCGCGCTGTGATTCATAGATGAGTTCAAACTCAAGTTCGCTGTGTTGTAGGTAGGTGAATTTTGGGAGTTCGGCATCTGGGTATAATTTTTTTACTTCCACATGAATGTGATTGTCTATTTTTTTTAAGAACTCAAAGGTGTTGGGGCAGTCGTCAAAAAAGGCAGGAAATTTTCTAGAAAAAACACCGGCCAAATGTTTTCCGAAGCTGTGTACAAGAACGGCTGCTGCAATGCCAGTTCGGTCGCTGAGCACACCAACCATGGCAACCAGCTCGCCGTGATCGTAAGTGCCCACGGTGGTATAGCTGCCTCCTGAAGCTGGGTTGGTGGTTGCGATTATGTCATCGACCATGCTCTCCCCAAAATGATTTTCCACCATGTCTGTAAACTCTCGAAATACTATCCCCTTCATCTTGTTGCCCTCTGGCTGGTCATGTTGGCTAAGTATAGGTCAAGATTTGCACATGCAAGGCGATGTTCAGCTGATAGAATGCGCGTAGTAAATCTATGAGGGTGTGATTGTGGTTGAGGGTTTTTTTAATCCGCGTTGGGCGGGTGTAGCCAATCAGTTTTCTGAGCTATTTACTACCTATGGTGAGCAGGGCGCTGGCCTTGCGCTCTATCATCGTGGTGAATTGGTGATGAATATTTGGGCCGGCGTGCGGAGTAATCGTTTGGCTGGCATAGCTCATGAACCCTGGGCTGAAAACACCATCGTCAATATTTTCTCTGCTGGTAAAGGTTTGGTGGCACTCTGTGTGTTGCAGTTAGTGGCGCAGGGTAAGTTGAGTTTGGATTCGCCCATCGCCCATTACTGGCCAGAATTTGCGCAGGGCGATAAAGCGGAAATTACAGTTCGCGATGTACTATCGCATCGCAGCGGCCTCTCGGCATTTCATCAACATATTCCAGATGACCACATTTTTAATTGGAGTGCTATGAGCGCATTCGCCGCCAATGAAACACCCTGGTGGGAGCCCAAAACTGGGCAAGGGTATTCGCCTTTTATATATGGCTGGATTCTGGGCGAGTTAGTACGCCGCGTCAGCGGTTACGCAAGCTTTAACGATTATTTTCAAGCGCAAGTTGCAGCACCTTTGGGTGTGACTTGTTATTTTGGTGTGCCTGATTCAGCGTTGGAATTAATTGCAGATACCGGCCCACTAAAACGAAATCTCAGTAATGCACCTGTGGTGAGCAATGGTGCAGACAGCGTAGCGCTGGGTAAATTAATGAAGGCTGACCCGCGCGGTGTGACTAATCGTGCCTTTTGTAATCCCATCAGTTTAATGACGGCGACGAATACACAAGCGTGGCGGCAGGCGCAAATTCCAGCCGCTAATGCGCATGCCAATGCTCAGGCTATTGCTGCTATTTATGGGGCCCTTTCTTGTGGTGATAGGGCGAATGGGGAATTATTGCCTGCTGAAATCTTATCGCTTTGTTCACAAGAGCAAACATTCAGTCATGATCAGGTGCTAGGTTTGCCTTTGCGGTTTAGTCACGGGTTTATGTTATCGCAGGCAAATCGACCAGATTGCCGTTACGGGCGCGGTGCGCGTGCGTTTGGGCACCCGGGTGCGGGTGGTTGCATTGGTTTTGCTGATCCCGATTATCAATTGGGTTTTGGTTATGTCACATCGCGTATGGGGCAAAATATTTTAATCGACGAGCGCGCGGTACTTTTAATCAATGCGGCTTATGAAGTACTAGGAGAACAACGATGATTGAGCAGACCATAAACGACCTTGGTGATGAATTAATAGAGTTACAGACTCGCATCGCTTATCAAGAAGATACGATCACCCAATTAAATAATGTGGTGATCAAGCAAGATGCCGATATTATTCAGCTGCAACAACAAATGCGCCTGCTGGCTAAGCGCATAGATGAACTCTCATTTACGCAGGGTGATGGCAGTGAAGAGATTACCAATGAGCGCCCGCCGCACTATTAAAGTGCTGAATGCCTACGTTTTTGTTTTTATAATGATTTTTGCGCCAAATTAGTGGTTAAAAGTTTTGTTATAAACAATTCACATAGCAACAAGTTATTACTGCTACATGTGTTTCTTTGACTAGACTCAAAATTGAATTTTTACCTTTGAGTCTACCTCTAGCCTATGAACCATCAACAACCGCATTTGGCCAATTTTGAGGCGCTGACCCCTCTTCGTTTGGAGTATGCATTATTGGCACCGGATGTTGCCGCGTGGCGCTTTGCAGTTGACTCTGGAGTCTTGCAGTTCTCTCAAGAGTTTCCTCTGGTGTTTTTTGACGGTGCGCGTGCCTTTCAGTGTTTGTCTGAGTTGATGGAGACGCTTGCGCCTGCGTACAAATATGTTTTTCTGCAAACATTTAATTCTGACCCTATGGATTGTGATCTAGGTGTGCGCGCTTGCGAGGTTAAGTGCCTTAGTCCTAATGGTGATGAGTCTCGCGTACGCTTTATAGGCAGGCTTAAGTTTGATGCCCATCAACTAAGGCATTATGAAGGTGTCGTTGTGCCCTCCAGCCATTGGCTGGCAAACCCCAGTATAGAAACGAGCAACAGCTTTTTGCGCACGCTTTTTTCTGAAAACCCTATTGCTAGTTTAATGACGGATGCTAAAGGTGTTCTGCTGCAAGCGAATGCCGCTTTTGAAAAATTATTAGAATTGAATTCGCGCAACATTACTGCCGCTATTGGCCGCTACAATCTTTTTAAAGATAAGCAATTACAATCATTGCTGAACGCTTCCAATTTTTTGGAGGCTGTATACCGCAATGGCGAAACGTTCAGTATCGATATCAGTTATTCGCTTAATACAATGGTTGATCCCCTCGCTGCAAAAAAGTTTGATATCGGTGAGCGTAAAATCAGTGTGCGTGCAAGTCTGTTGCCCATTCGGGATAGATTTGGCGAAGTGGAGCGCGTGTTAATTCAGCTGCAAGACAGAACGAGCGAAGAAAACGCGTTACACATTTTGTTAAAGCAGCAGCGCGAATTGCAAGAGAGTGAGGCCAGCTACAAAGCTTTTATCGCCAATAGCAGTGAAGCGATTTGGTGTTATGAAATGGTGCCGCCTATTTCTTTGGATCATCCTCTTGAAATGCAAGTAGATTTAATGGCAGATCGCGCGCGTTTATCGCAAGGCAATAAAACGCTGGTTACAATGTTGGGCGCGAAATCACTGCAGGATATTATGGGCATGGGCTTGCGTGAAAGCGGTTCAACGCGCTATGCATTTGATTTGCAGTATTTTGTAAAAAATAAATACCAAATGAATGATCACGATATTATTCGTGAAGATCACAAAGGTCGCCGTTTTTACTTTCAAATTTCCTGTGTGGGAGTGATTGATAACAATTGTCTAACGCGCGTATGGGGTACTACCAAAGATGTCACGGTTGGTAAACGATATCAGCAAAAACTAGAGCATGTTTCGCTGCATGATTCGCTCACGGGATTACCTAATCGCGCGAATATTTATCACGAAATTGAGCTTTTTTACGCCAAGGGTGGTGATTCGTTCGGCGCCCTGTTGTTTATCGATTTGGATCGCTTTAAAGAAATTAATGATACCCTTGGGCACCAAGTGGGCGACCGTTTATTGCAGTTAATTGGGCCGCGTATTGCCTCTGAAATGAGTGAGATAAAAGGCACAGTGGCTCGCATGGGTGGTGATGAGTTTGCGATTTTTTTACCGAGTATTCGCAATCAACAACATGCCGTGGTATTTGCGCATTGCATTTTAGATGCGCTGCGTTTGGAGTTTGATCTTGAAGTATTTTGTGCGGAAATAAGTGCGAGTATTGGCATCGTCTTGGCACCTACTCAGGCGAAAGATGTTAATGAGTTGATGCGCTTTGCCGATGTGGCTATGTATCACGCCAAAGAACAAATGTCTGGGATTGCGGTTTACACGCCGGAGATTGACCCACATTCGCCCAAGCGTTTGGCGATGATGAGTGAATTGGGGCGCGCGATTCGCGAAGATCAATTGTGTTTGTATTATCAGCCTAAAGTGAATTTAGAAACCAAAGCCTTTTATGGTTTTGAAGCGCTATTGCGCTGGAATCACCCCGAGTTGGGATTTGTGCCACCCAATGATTTTATTCCTATTGCCGAAGTAACCAGTTTAATTCACCCGTTAACCGCGTGGGTGCTGGAGAAAAGTATTGCCCAATGTTGCCTATGGCACTCGCAAGGTTTAAAGGTGAGTGTTGCGGTAAATTTATCGGCCCGTAATTTGCTCGATGAAAACATGCCAAAACTGGTGCGCACTTTATTGCAAAAATACAATTTGCCGGCAAGTGCTTTGGAGTTAGAAATTACGGAAAGTTCCATCATGAGCGACCCATCGCGCGCGCTGCGCGTTTTACAGCAACTGCATGAGTTGGGCACGCAATTATCCATTGATGACTTTGGCACGGGCTATTCATCGCTCGCGTATTTGAAAAAATTACCCGTGCAAGCACTCAAAATTGACAACTCGTTTATCCGTAATATGTTGGATGATAAGCAGGACGAATTGATCGTCGAATCCACCATTCACTTGGCTCATAGCTTAAGCCTCAAGGTAATTGCCGAGGGTGTTGAGAACGCCGCCTTGATTGATCGTTTAACCCGTATGGGCTGCGATGAAGCTCAGGGTTACCACATTGGGCGGCCTATGCACTTGGCGCAAATTGGTGAATGGATGGCGGAGTCTAGCTGGAGTGATTCGCTGTAATATCCCTGCTTTCCTTGTGTCCTTCAATTGGTCAAAGATTTTCAGCTTTTTAAGGATCTTTGGGTGGTTTTAGTCTCTGCTCAGAAATGTCATTTCTTTTGCAAAAAGTGCGTAAAAAGAGGCCGACTTACGCGCAAATTTCCCTTATACTGCCGCACTTTACCAGCCATAGCTGCTATTTCAGATTAATAGTGGCTAATCCAGATTAATAAGGCCGCATCTTCATGTTCATCAAATCCTTGCGTGGAGTTTTCTCTAACGATCTTTCCATC
>SYDJ01000001.1 GCA_005801205.1 Gammaproteobacteria bacterium | reverse complement strand
TGGATATGGGTTTTATTCACGACATTAAACGTGTTCTGGCCTTACTGCCAAAGCAACGCCAAAACTTATTATTCTCGGCCACTTTTTCTAACGACATTAAAGACCTTGCAGATAAGTTACTAAATAAGCCTGCATTGATCGAAGTTGCCCGTCGCAATACGGCGAGTGAGCGCATTGAACAAACGGTTCACCCCGTTGACCGCAATCGCAAACGTGAATTGCTATCGCACTTGATTAAAGAAGGTGATTGGCAACAGGTGTTAATTTTCACCCGCACCAAACACGGCGCGAATAAATTAACCGAACAGCTAGCGACGGATGGTATTAGTGCAGCAGCCATTCACGGCAACAAAAGCCAAGGTGCACGCACTAAAGCCTTAGAAGATTTTAAACGCGGTGCCATTCGCGCATTAGTTGCTACCGACATAGCCGCGCGCGGTATTGATATTGACCAATTACCACACGTAGTAAATTACGAATTGCCCAATGTTCCAGAAGATTATGTACACCGCATTGGTCGTACCGGCCGTGCAGAAAGCGAAGGTATTGCAATTTCTTTGGTGTGCGTGGACGAAGATAAATTTTTACGCGATATCGAAAAATTAATTAAACGCGATATTCCGAAAGAAGTTCTTGCGGGATTCGAGCCAGACCCAACCATTAAAGCCGAACCCATTGTACTGGGCCGCAGCATGACCATTGGTAGAAATAACGGTGGCGGCAATAACAACGGTGGCGCTCGCAGACCTGCGTTAGGGGCAAAACCAAAGCCGAAAACGTCAGGCAATGGTGGCGGAAATAATAGCAGTGCAAAACCTTCTGGTGGAAAACCACAGGGCGCAACACGTAGAAGCAAGCCGAAAAAACCCGTGATTAAAATGGGTTAAACGCTGCAAACTGAATAGTCTCCAGCATTTAAAAACACATAAATATCGCTAAGTAATTAGTCAGTTGAGAAAATTGGCTTTAGCCATAAAGCATTAATCGAAAAATCCCTATGATCACCAGATCATAGGGATTTTTTGTGTTTCTCAGTCCAGCATTAGATCAACTACTTATTGAAGTTTGGAATCGCTGTACGCTCCTTGCATGGTGGCTTGGCAAAAGCGTTGATCGTATCCAAAACACCAGTAAAATCCGCCGTTGTGATGGCCACCTTGGCCAGTTCAATCTGTAAGTCAGACAAGGTCATCATGATCTGCAGCAATGCATACTCGCGAGCCACCGTCTTATAGTTGGGACTGTCCTTTCCGTAGGTCTGATCCATCTGATATGCAATATCATCAGTAGAAATGGAAGCTAAGTCTTTTTCGGCTGCAGCCATAAAGTCGTTGATGGCGTCTTTCAGAATCAAGGCTATCTCAGCTATATCTTTACTCGCTTCAACCGCTAATTCTGCCTTCTTGACTGCCGTCGCTAACTTGGCCCCTGCGCCCACCGCTCCGCCGGTGGCAAGGCTTGACAACATCAAAGCCGGGCTGACCACCATATCGACTTCGGCTGCAGTACAGGTTCCTAGATTTCGTGCACAAGCGCTAGGACCGCAAGAAACGGTGCCAGAGGCGCACTGCGTGGTGCAATTCATCGCGGTGCAGGTATAACCTGTTTTGGCATGGTCATAACACAAGCCGGCTTCTTTATACTGGCCATTATTACAGGTCTGTATGCGGTAGCTCGCTTCCTTGGTATCCAAAGACCGGGTAGCTGCTTCGCGGGTGCAGGAGGTTCCATTGAAAACAAAACCGTTGTCACAGGAAGCCTTACGGGAGTAGGTTTTCCACCATTGCGTTTTATGGGTGCAAGTTAATCCAAGGGCTTTGTAATCTTTTTTACAACCTTCAAAATGCGCTGCACGAGTTGCAAAAGGACGAAAGCAGGTACGAACCCCAGTTCTTTCAAAACCTTCATCGCACTTCTTTGCGCAGGTTGGGTCAAGAGCCGACATCCGATCCATTCCCGCCGGACATTTGTCATAGCATAAGCCATTGATCTTGTCGCCACTGCAGTTGCTTGGCACTATACCAGCGGGACGGTAATAGTCAGGTTTTCTCCAGCAAAATGCTGTTTTGGCTATACGAGTTTCAGAATTGATCCAGTGTACAAGTGTGGAGATTTGAGCATTGCTCAGAGTGGTATTGGGCACCTTTGCAATGGGTATTCCAGCTGGAACTGCTGGCGCTTTTAGTCCGCCGCCAATGATCTTCCATTTGCGGTCGGGAATGGAGCCGCATTTGTCGATTGTCAGGCCACCCGCTTTCCAGCTCATACACCAATTCCCTGATGGTGTCGTAAGCGACGAGTTTTCGTATTTCCACTTATCGAGGGGTTTACATTTACGAGGAATAATCTTGTCGCCTGCTTTGGCTGAGCTGTCATCTTTGGAAGATAACGCCAGACAATAGCGATATCCCCCAACACCTCCGGTAATAAATCCGGCCTCATCTATAGAGAACACCTGATTGACGCCGCTGCGGTTCATAGGGTCGCAAGGCATCAACCCAAATATAACTTTTTCAATATCATACGTGGGTCCGTTAGGATTATTATTCCTTTTAGGCGTTATGCTTGTCAGGCACATATTGTCGCCATTAGCCTTCACATCTAGGCTTTGGATCTTAGTATCGTTAACAGAGACGGCATTGGCTGAACTCATGCCAAGCAGCAGGATAAGCCCCAGAATCGGGCGACATAATAGGTGATGCAGAAATTTCATAGTAAATACTCCATTTAGTTCGGTTAAAAAACGAGGTGATACAGGTTAAAGGGCAAGGCTATCGCAAGCCGCTGCCATCAAAAGCTGGCGAGCGGTTTGGATTTGGTCTTAAGCTGTTGTCGTTGGGCTTGAATGAGCGCTTCTAGGCTGCTGAGGTCTGGCGCCCCACGAAACAAAGCCTCACCCAACACAATAGCGGGAGTCCCTTGAATACCGAGCTGGTCAGCCAACACCTGTACCTCGGCCAACCCTTTGTTGGTTACCGCCTGCGGGCTGCGTGAAAGCTGGAATTGAGTTTCAATGGCGTGCAGAGTTGCACTGTCGAGCTTGCTAGCACCCATTAACGCCTTATGCACTTGCTGTGCTTTGGCGCCGGGTGAAACGCCGAGCATAAGTTGTGCGGCCTGAGCGGATTCCTCACCCAGTATCGGCAAATGTTTAACCAGCACGCGCAACTGGGGATCTTTCGCAATCAATGCCTCAACATTGGCCGAAAGCTGCTTGCAATAACCGCAGTGATAATCGATGAACTCGACCAAGGTGACATCCCCATTCGGGTTACCCAGTACGGTGGAGCCTGTTTCCGCATTGATGGCATTGCTCAATTGGACGATCAATTGTTTCTCACGCAGGGCGCGGTTTGTACTTTCACGCTGTTCCAAAGTATTCAGCGCCTCGCGCACCAGCTCTGGTCGCTCCTGCAGTAACTTCGTTAGCGCTTGTTCTAACTCAACCGATTCTTTAGCGGGCGCCGCTTGTGCCAGATCGGCGCAAGCCAAAGTAATGCAGCAGGCCAGAAACAGGTTGCGAGAAGGCGTAAAACGAGATGGTGTAAAAGCAAAAATAGGTAACTTCATGTTGAATACTCCGGTGTGTAAGATGGCATACGAGATTTACAAACAATGGATAGCTGGTGACACTATGCCCCCGCTTGCGCTTGCTGTATGTCGCTAGAAATAGCGACACAAAAACAGCGCCCCACCCCACACATCCGCCGGTATCTAACTCACCGCTACTTTGCCTGTGTTACAGTTGCCCGTCTGTCCCCATAAATAGCGACAAGGAATAGAAATTAGATTGGTATAATGAGTCAGCAAGATCACCTCACACTGCGGCATATTGTGAACGCCCTCCCCAATGACTTTAGGAATAATCCATGTCAGAACTGCTCGATTTGCCTCTTATCCAAGTTGTCGATTTGCCGTTCATCCACGTTGTTTTGGTAGAGGACGATATTGCTTTCCAGAAAGCATTCCGAGCAGCCATTAGCCTCGCGCCCGATATGCATCTGGTGACCGTGGCCAGCAACAGAGCACAGGCATTACAAGCACTAGAGGGCGCGCCGGCCGATATCTTGGTGGTTGATTTGGGCTTGCCGGATGGCTCCGGCATCGACGTAATTCGCGCTGCGCAAATCGCGTGGCCAAGCTGCTCCATCATGGTCAGCACCACTTTTGGCGACGAGATGCACGTAATCGGATCGATTGAAGCAGGGGCTAGCGGGTATCTGTTAAAAGATAGTTCGCCGAAGGCTCTGACAGACGAAATCCGTTGCCTGCATGGCGGTGGCAGCCCGATTAGCCCTTTGATTGCGCGTCACATATTGATGCGTTTTCGGCCGGACAACTCTGCGGCGGCTTCAGCAAACCAGCCAATTCAATCGCAAGCACAAATAGACCTTGCCGCCGAACAAACAACAATTACAAGCCTGTCGGTGCGTGAAAGGCAGGTACTCGATTTAATTACCAAGGGTTTCACCTACGAAGAAATTGCCAATTTGATGGCAATCTCGCGTAACACCGTGATGACATTCGTGCGACGCATCTATTCAAAATTAGAAGTGAAATCAAAAGCCGAAGCTATCTATGAAGCCCGCGTACAAGGCTTGCTGGGGAAATAGAAGATAAACCAGATGAAAAAAATAACATTACTGACACATTTTTTTGTGTATTGGGTTTTGTTGCACGCAAGCTGCAGCATGGCGGCCGACAAGCGTCTGGAAATCAGTGAGATGAGCCAGATGCCTATTAACTTGTCCCAATATTTCAGCATCCTTGAAGATCCCAGCCAGCAATTAAGCTTTGCCGACGTACAGACAGAAGCCACTGCGCGCCGCTTTAAAACTAACTTGCCCGATAGCGGTGATGTCAACTATGGCCATACCGACTCCGCCTACTGGTTTCGTTTGCATTTAGTCAACACCAGCGACACAAAAGTGCTGCGATTAGTAGAAATCGGTTCGCCATGGTTAAACAATCTCGATTTCTACCAACCGGGTACGAGCAACCCACCTATCGCGACAGGCAGCAGCAAACCATTCTCGTCGCGCCCCTACAAAAATCGCAATTTTGTCTTTCCGGTCACCCTGGCTGCGCACAGTGATCAAGTGGTATTTTTGCGCATCCAGTCATCCAATGTCCGAGTGCCGGCCAAGCTATGGACATCTGAAAGTTTCCGCGTCTATGAGCGAAACAATTATTTAACCCAGGGCAGTTATTTCGGCATAGTGCTGGCGATGGTGCTGTTCAACCTATTTCTTTGCGTGACCTTGCGTGAGAATGTCTATTTACTCTATATCGGCGGCGCAACCTGTATTGCTTTGCTGGCTGCAGAACAGCATGGGCTGGCGGAAGAATTTCTTTGGCCTGATGCGACGCTCTGGTCCACCGTCGCACTACCTACCTTAGGTTTCTTTACGGCTGCTTTTTATACTCAATTCATGCGCCGCATGCTCAATACCGCACAAGTTCTGCCTAAGGTTGATATTTTAATCAAATGGTACGTTGTAATTGCCTTGTTATTTCCACTCACGTTCGCCATTTCCGCGCCGTTTTTTTTCAAAATTGGTATCCCAGTCACTTTCATGGGGGTCGCCCTAATGTCGGCAGTGAGCATTTATTGTGCAATTAAGCGCCAGCGTAGCGCCTATTATTTTGTGCTTGCATTCGTCATCTTGGGCCTGAGTTCGGTGGCTACATTGGTGCAGTTTTCAGGCCGAATGGAGAATAGCTTTTTTACCGAATATGCCGTTCAGATTGGCTCTGCCGTCGAAATGCTGCTGCTAGCTTTCGCACTCGCAGACCGATTTAACTGCATCCGTCGCAAGGCGATAGACGACGTACGTGAAGTCAACGCAAGCCTAGAACATCGCCTACTGGCTCGTGAAGCCGAGCTTTCCGCTACTCATCTGCGGCTGCGCGAAGTAGAGCAACGCGCATTGCTCAGCAGGGAACGTCAACGCATGACACAAGATATGCACGATGGTTTGGGCTCGTCGCTCGTAACAGCCCTGCGTGCAGTGGAAGGTGGCCAACTCGACGAGAATGCAGTCACCAACATATTACGCGACTGTATTGATGACCTAAAACTGGCTATTGACTCGATGGAAGTGGTGGATGCCGACTTACTATTATTGCTGGCAACCTTGCGTTTCCGACTTGCTCCACGGCTGGAAAGTGCTGGCATCAAGTTACATTGGGAAATCGGATACGTGCCTGAACTCAACTGGCTAACACCCGGTAACTCACTGCATATTTTGCGCATTTTGCAGGAGGCCTTTACCAATGCTGTCAAACATGCTTCTGCAACCGAAATCCACGTATCTACAGCCGTCGAAAGCGACAATGTGCTGGTGACAATCAGCAATAACGGCAAGGGATTCGATCTCGAAAAAGCGCTCGCCAGCGGCGGTAAAGGTTTGCGTAACCAGTTCCGTCGCGCCGAAGCAATTGGCGGAACAGTGCACTGGCAAAGTAGCCTATCGGGCACCTACTTCAATTTGTTATTGCCCGTGGTACAAAAGGTTTAAGATTATTGCGCTTTGTCATCATGCTTAAATTCAATCCGTATGAAACGCAATAAACCCGAGTAATTTTTTCTGCGTTTGAAAAAATTTTTATCATCGCTGCAAATCATATTTGCGCATTTTTTCTACCAGTGTTGTTCTACGGATACACAATTTATCCGCCGCACGCGCCACAACACCACCACAATCGTTTAACGCCTGCTGAATTAAACTCATCTCTAAATTAGTAATGTATTCACGTAGATCAATACCTTGATCGGGCAAGAGCGGGTTATCATTCATGTTGACATAACCTGTGCTCGCATGTGATACCGCAGATGCTGCAGGAGCAAAATTTTCTTCACTTACATCAACATGGCGGTATTTTGCAGGCAGGTCTTGAACACCAATTACACCATAAGGGTGAATAATCGCCATACGTTCAACCAAATTCGCAAGCTCACGCACATTACCACTCCACTCGTGCTGGCAGAGCGAAAAAATTGCGGCAGAGTTAAAACGAATCGAACCGCGCTGTTCATTCTCCATACGCGTGACCAATTCATTAATAAGCAGAGGGATATCTTCAGAACGTTCTTTAAGTGATGGCAATTCGATAGGAAAAACATTCAATCGATAATATAAATCTTCCCGGAAGGTATTTTCGGTAATCATGGATTCTAAATTGCGGTGGGTAGCTGCAATAATTCTTACATCGACATTTTGGGTTTTATTACTGCCAACACGCTCATAACAACGTTCTTGTAACACCCGTAAAATCTTCACTTGCATAGTGAGTGGCATATCACCAATTTCATCTAAAAATAAAGTACCACCTTCTGCCAATTCAAAACGCCCTGCACGGGAATTTATCGCTCCAGTAAACGCACCTTTCTCATGACCAAATAATTCACTTTCTAATAGTTCGGCAGGAATAGCGCCACAATTTACGGGGACGAAAGGTTTATCGCGGCGTGGTGAGTTGTAGTGCAAGTTACGCGCAACCACTTCTTTACCTGTACCGGATTCGCCAGTAATTAACACCGATACATCTTTTTCGGCAACTTGCGCCATCATTTCACGCACGCCTTGAATTTCGCGACTAGTGCCAACAAGACTACGAAATAAATGAACAGGGCGACGCTGTGGTTGACGCTTACTGCTCGATTGAGCTTCGCGATAAAGCTGCGCGCGATGTAAGGTATCAATGAGCTTATTATAGGTTGGAGGAATAGGCAGAGTTGCAATTATCATATGCCGTAGTAAATCTTCTAAACCATCCTCACTAGGCGGATTCTCCGCAATCAGAACGATAGCAAGCTCATCATTCCAGTCACGGATATTTTTTAGCAGCTGTTCAAAACCGAGCTGTGATTGACCAAAATCGCCAATAAAGACTCCAATATAATCTTCACCTTTATTCTCACTTTGCACTACATCTTGCCAATTTTTTGAATTGGCTGTAAGCGTTGCCTCGCTTAAAAACTCTAATAAGACTTTTAAATCATGTTGGCGCGATTCATTGTCATCTATAACTAAAACCTTGTTGTTACACCACATGCCTGTCAACCTTTGTGGAAGCGCAAGAGAATAAAATTTGCGATATTGATCCCAAGCTTTGCCGGATCTATGACTATTAATGCTTAGGTTTAGACGAGGAAGTTAGGCGAGTCAAATTTATGACAGAAATAAACAAGGTATTTTTTAAGGCTAAGTTAAAGCAATGATTTTTTAACTGACTTGAGCAAACAAAGCACTAAACACCTACTTACTCTGGTGCCTAGCGCTCAGTAAATGAATTAAATTATGCCTTTGGTTCTATTGCATCCCAGCCAGATTTAATGGTTTTAAGCAGGTCAATAACCTCTACCAGCATGTCAATGCTATTGGAAGCTGATGCCTCCAACAAACGGCGCCCCATGTACTCGTAAAGATCATCAAGTCGCTCCGGCAAATCAGTTCCCTGAACGCTCATATCCAAGGAGCTGCGCAACCCAGAAATAATACCCATCGCCTTACCGATAAGCACACCTTTGGTTGCTGCATCACCACGCACCATCGCAGCCTTGGCGCCATTCATGCGATCCAAAGCACCATCCATAAGAAGCTGAATAAGGCGGTGGGGGCTAGCACTATTAATTTGAGTTTCCAGCCCGAGTTCACGATATTGCTTTAGGGCTTCTTGCGAATTGTAATTAGACAATGTTGGCGCTCCTTTACTGGCTCAGCTGTTAGTTATACCGCTAAGCCTAGCATTAAATCAATGCGCCATTGAAGCAACTTCGCGCTTACATTGCACAATGAGACTTGCGTATACCCCTTTTAACTCGTTTAAAGCCTCGGCTATCGCCTGGGTGTCACTCTGATTAGCAATAATTACCCTATCAATCAGCAATGCACATGTCTGATCTAACCGGCGAACTTTATCCCAATCTTCAGCATCTAACGCTTTGTTAAGCTCGCACTGCAGGCGACGAACCTGCCGAACCCCTGCTTGACCAGAATATTTTGCTGGCTCAACCAATCGAAGCCCCATTTCAACGCACCTCGTTAGCGATGGCATCCCAACCTGATTTCAATTCACCTAAAAGGCGGCCGCACTCATCAAGAATTTCTGGGTCATTGTCTAAATTGGCTTTTAACAAGCGGCGAACTATATAGTCGTACAAGCCTTCAAGATTCGCAGCCAACTCGCCGCCCTCTTTGTCGTTCAAACTACCTTGCAAGCCACCTACAATATTAATTGCCTTGCCAATAAGCTCACCCTTACGGGCGATTTGGTTTTGCCGCATAGCGCCTTTGGCCTGTGCAATACGCTCCAATGCACCTTCAAACAGCATTTGAATCAGGCGATGAGGCGATGCGTCTAGAACATTGGTTTGAGTTTTAACAGATGAATAGTGCTGCGCTGCTTGGTATGCATTCATAGGAACGCCTCTCATCAAAGAACCTTAGGAATTATCGGTATATTTACCCGCCTATAAAGTTAACGGCACAGCCCTATTTTTCTTTAGTGATAATTATTAGTGTTGTGTATGCTTTGAAAGAAGGCAATCGCACGAAATGCGCTACGGCGACCGAGTTGAATAACTAAAAAAGGCCGCATTGCGACCTTTTTGTTGATGATGAATCAAGAAAGATTATTGCCCTTTACAGGCTAAGCCATCACGCAACACATAATTAAAATGATCATCAAGTAATGCTCGCCAACGCGCTTGCGTAAAAAGATTCGCGCAATCCTCCAGCGCAAAAGCTTGATAACCCTGCTGTGTTAATAAGTGCGCCGCTGCTCGACTACGACGCCCCGTATTACAATAAAAAATGTAGGGGCGATTTTTATCTAGCATACGGGACTTAATGCCCAATAAATTGAGTGGTACATTCACCGCAGAATGCAAATGCAATTCAGCGTACTCTTCTTCGCTGCGCACATCGACTGCAACTGCGCCTGCAGCAATTTTATCTGAATAAGACTCTAACGCTATTGAAGGAACCTGAGGCTCTTTTAGTAATCGGTAAAAATCTTGTTTATCCAAACGCATTAGCACACCGTCAGTCAACATAATGACGGATGCATTACGTGCAGCTTCATTGACTAAAGCATCTTCACCAAAACAGCGGCCTACCCCAATGGTGGCTAGATGTTCACGCCCGACCTCACTGTGACGCCAAACTTCGGCCTCACCCTCTTTAATGAAGTAACATTGATCGCCCAACTCTCCCTGACGAATAACCACATCACCAGCGTACACAACTTGCGGAATTAAACGTGAAAAAATGTCCTCTACATTAATCGGGGGAACTTTAAAGAATAAATTGGATTTCAATACCGTCATCATCCAATCTATATCTTCATCTAAATCGCGCTGACGAGAAATATTAAGCTGTAAATAATCAGCAACCTGGCTCCAGGCTAAAAGCTTATCCAGACGCTCATTATCCAAACGTAAAATACTGCAGTCAGACTCGGCAACCGCAGTCACTAAACGCGGTTGGTGATGACCTATTGGCAGCAAGCTCGATCTACCTTTAACGATCGCAGTGACATTATTTTCGTCAACCAAACTTACATTGCCGTAAAGCAAATACACATGATGTGCGTCATAAGCACCGCGCGAAAAAATCGTTTGCCCCGCACAAATAACTTCTGCTTCAGAGTGACTCAGCAACTCCAACAGGTGGCTCTCGCTCATATCTTTAAGCGGAACCAAAGTGCGTGTTAATGACAAATCAAATTCAACTTGCACTGGCACGATATTTTTTTGCGGTTGCATAAAATATTCCTTCGCTTTACAGCAATAAAGGCTATTCATTTAATGGACAATTATTCAGTGTAAACGTAACCCGTTAATCAAGATGAAATCCACGCCGGCCTTGCAAACCACCGGTATGAACCAAAATTAATCGGCTGCCACGTGGCCAGTAATTCTGCGCTAATAATTGCGCAACGCCCCAACACATTTTTAGTGTATAAACAGGGTCTAGTATAAGTTTTGTTTCACGCTCAAACTCAAACATAAATTGACGTAAATCATTAGGTAATTTTTTACCGTAGCCACCGCCATGATACCCACTAATTAAACGCCAGTTACTCGTTTCACTGGCTATGCTTTTTTGGTGACCAATAAGATCCGCCCCCAAATTGCCCTCACCTTTTAAAACCGAAAAACCGAGTACACTTCCCGCAACTTGTGGGCTGGAATCCTGCACCAAACCAGCAGCTAAACCTGCCAGCGTATTAGCGGTTCCAGCTGCCACGCAAATCGCAGTATAGTCGGATTTCACTTGCTGGTGTATCGCAGCACCAAGAGCCCTAGTACCCATAGCCCCGGAGGCATTTGCGCCGCCCTCAGGGATCTCAAAAAAATCACCATAAAGAGATTTCAGTTTCGCCATTAGCTCCCTTGAACACTTATCGCGATAATCTGCTCGCGATACAAAGTGCAACTGCATTCCCCAAGCTTCCGCATCCAAGAGTGTTGCGCTTAATTGCTTGGGTCGCTCACCGCGAATAACGCCAATCGATTTAAACCCGTAAGCGTTTGCGGCTGCCGCTAAGGCATATATATGGTTTGAGTAAGCACCTCCAAAACTTAGCAATTGCGAATGACCTAATACTTGAGCGGCTCGCAGGTTATAAAACAATTTATAAAACTTGTTGCCGCTTAAATGCGTATCAATCAGATCATCGCGCCGGACTAAGACTTCAATACCTTTTTGCTTTGCCAGACTCCAATGCAACGGCTGCAAAGGAACTTGTTGCGCTCGACTCAAAAACTCATCTTCAGAAAGTAGATCAATCAAAGCTCACCAGCCTGTTCACCCAAAATAACAACGGCTATCGTTTTTCGGAAACAAGTTTATAAGAAATCAATTGATGATGCTCACAGCGATCACTTTCGCCTTCGTGAAATTCTATGGGGGAACCAATACGCACCAATGGCTTACCACATTGATGCCCATTGGTATCTACGCCTTTACAGCTCGGGTTTTGATAGTGCTCAAACCAATTAGAGTAGAGTTTTTCACCTACACCGGAGTTTTTCGCAATATAGGCTGTTGGGCTATCAATATAGCGGCTCAAATCTGCAAGCGGAATGGTGAATTGCCCTGCGCCTGGGTGGTAAACCACAAAGTTGATGCCTGCCTTATCCAAACGCGCCAAGACTTGCTCACCACTGTTGCTTAACAATTCTTGGTATTCTTGCTTAATTTTGACAATTTCTTCTTTAAGAGCCGTTTCGTTTTGGTGGCGATAAAACAATTCCACCTCTCGCATATCCAGCATTTCACGCAACTCCGCTGTTGCGGTTTGTAATTTCAAAGCCAACTCCACCTCAAAATTGTCTTGCATAGTTTGAATTTGACTATTTTCGTCAAGCTGCGCCGCTTTTAACTTATGAGAAAAATATTCGCGCATGCCTTCAACTTTGCTCGCTTGAACATCAAAGCTTTCTTTCAGCGATTGATTGCGAGCGTCCAAATCCTTGTTTTGATCCATTAACTGCTTGAGCTTTTCTTGATACGCCTGCAATCGCTGTTGATGCTCATGCTGCAAGGCTTGCATTGCTTCTTGCTGCTTAGAGTGAAGCGTTGCAATTCGCAAACGCTGTTCTTTTATTAAGTTCGCGGTTTGATTTCGCAATTCCTGCGTATAGTGCTCATGTAATTTTTGTTGCAACGCCACATTGTTTTGTTCTTGCGGCACAGCAACAGGCACCGCCGTCAAACGCTCCTGAGCAGGTTTTTTAAAGATGAGCCCCATGCGATTATTTTGTACCGATTTTTTCAGCTGAGCAAAACTTGATTTAGTAGGATCCATTTGCGGATCCCACAATTTTTTCTGATGCCAGCCTATAGCGCACTGACTATAACAGGCTAAACGAATAGCGCCGCCGCCCATATCTGGCCCTTTACCTGAAACCTCAGCAAGCTGCTGCAAGGGGATATTCCAACGGCGATCAACCATGCCCTTCTCATCAAAATCGAGTAAGAAAAAAACGGCAGCGGTTATATGAAGGCTGGAGTTAATAACAAGATAAACAGCTTTAGCGCTAGAACCTTTGAAGTCTGGCACAGGCACAAAACCATCCAGAATCGCCTCGAACTCAGGGTATAGCAATTCACGCGTAATAGTATCTTCCGCGAACAAGACTACCGCTTCAACGGAGTCTGTGCTTTCTAAAGTCATAAGCGCCATCCCAAAATCGACTTATACAGCCGCAATAACTGATCATTTATTGCTTAAGTATAAGCCAGCTTATTTTGTAACTAATTGACCGCTGCCGCAAAAAACACTATTTAACGTATATTTGCGGCCCACTCGACGATACAGTAGGTATCAATCAAAGGGGCAAGCGTGACTGGATTGGCATTTTGAACTCAAATAAACATCAAACACTGGCAAAGCCAGCGAAAGGTTTATTTAGAAGGTAGGGAAAATCTGGTGCGGAGGGATAAAAATCTATTCAAAACTTGAAGATTCGGGATGATTACTCAGATATCTGAATAATCATCGGCAATATCATCGTCAAACTCTTCTACATCGTCCAAAAGGTCTTCAATGTAATCTTGCATGGTGTATTCCTTAGTATTTATGGTGAGTTAAAGGCCGGAATCCTTTCCCGAATCTGTTCCTTGGGAATAAGTTAACTGCGAAAGATGACAAATCAGTGAATAAAAAATAAACATTCAATGAAACATAGAGGGAATATAGCGGCAAGAATTCAAAATACAAGGGGAAATCATAATGCTAGAATGCAAAAAAGCCGCCTCAAGGGCAGCTTTCTATGAATTAGTGGCGGACCGGACGGGGCTCGAACC
>SYDJ01000096.1 GCA_005801205.1 Gammaproteobacteria bacterium | reverse complement strand
ACGACCGATGCGGTGAACGTAATCTTCTGGCTCTTCGGGCAAGGTGAAATTCACTACGTGGCTGATATCGTTGATGTGAATACCGCGACCGGCAACATCGGTAGCCACCAACACTTTGGTTTCGCCATTTTTAAAAGCATCGAGCGTAGAAACACGTTTGCCTTGGTTAACTTCACCCGAAAGCAAACCGGCATTAATACCGTGGCGCAATAACTTTTCTTGCAGATCGCGGCATTCATCGCGGCGATTGGCAAACACAATCATGCTCTCGGCATGTTCTTGCTGAATTAAGTTATAAAGCAACGTGTATTTTTCTTCGGTAGAGACCAAATACACATGTTGCTCTACCGTATCGTTAGCGACATTTTCGGGTTGAATATCGATAGTGACAGGCTGGAAAGTCCACTGTTCCACCAAGGTGCGCACTTCATCGGTAAAGGTGGCAGAGAAGAACAGCGTTTGACGATCTTCGCGCTTGGGCGCTTGGCGCACAATTTGGCGCACTTGCGGGATAAAACCCATGTCCAACATGCGGTCAGCTTCATCGATAACGAGAATTTCCAACTGATCAAGATACACATCTTTATTGCCACAAAAATCGAGCAAACGCCCCGGTGTCGCCACCAAAATATCCACCAAATCTTCATGCAAATGACGCTGTTGTTTCACGTAATCCATACCGCCCACGAGGGTGTGGATTTTTAAATCGGTGTATTTACAGAGTAGCTTTGCATCTTCGGCGATTTGAATAACTAACTCGCGAGTGGGCGCAATAATCAGCGCACGGGCTTCACCGGCATAGCGTTTTTCGGGAATGGGATTTTTCAACAAGTCATCAATAATCGTCGTTAAAAACGCAGCTGTTTTACCGGTACCTGTTTGGGCTTTGCCAACGACATCTTTGCCTTGCAAGGCATGGGGTAAAGATTGGGCTTGAATGGGAGAACAATAGCTAAAACCTAAATCAGCCACCGCGTGCATAATCTCCGGCTCTAAACCTAAATCCTGAAAGCGGGTTTTGCCTTCAATTTCTTCAACAACAAAAGACGCTGGATCCCAAGTCTCGTGAATAACCGGCGCAGGTTTGCGCGCGGGGCGATGAGTGGTTTGCGCAGGGCGATCTGATTTAGGGCGGGCCTTTTTATGATCTCTCGATGAAGAGGTATTGTCGCGAGGTGTAGAAGTGTGATCGCGCGAAGAAGATTTATGATCGCAAGCAGTTTTGTTTCTGTCAGCGGCGCCAGGATGTCGCGTCGATCTGTTTGTCTCAGACTTGTGCGCGCCTGAGGCTGAATTACTCTGCGATGTTTGCGCTGCTGGCGCGTCATTGGAGCCCAACAGTTTTTTGAAAAATTTGCCTATCAAGGGTTTTTACCTAGGATTGAAAACTCTTTCGAGTATACATGATTAGTATGATAATTGGATTGCAAAAGGCACCGAAAGGCGCAAAAAGCAACAAACCCCTGCATTAAGCAGGAATTTTTCCATAAAGCCAAGCTTGCAGGGGAATTAGTGTATTAGTTACTCTCATGTTCCTTAAAAACAACGCCTTGGAGCCAGAATGCGCATTCACAGCCTGCAACATGTCCCCTTCGAAGATATCGGCAGCTTGGCTCAAGATGTCGCTGCAAACGGCCACAGTTTAACAACCACTCACTGGTATCAAGGCGATAGCGCCCCTGCCCTCAACAGCTTCGATATTTTGATTGTGATGGGCGGCCCCATGGGCATTTATGACGATGATATTTACCCTTGGCTCACCGAAGAAAAAACGCTGATTGCCGCCGCAATTAGTGCGGGCAAAAAAATCATGGGCATTTGTTTAGGCGCGCAATTGATTGCCTGCGTATTGGGCGCAAAAGTGACCCGCAATGCCCATCGCGAAATCGGTTGGTTTCCTTTACAAATTACTACCGAGCTAATCGATCACCCTATCGCCAAAATCTTAGCCGAATGCCATCAGGTATTTCATTGGCATGGCGATACTTTTGAGATACCCGCACAAGCGCAGTTGCTTGCATCCAGTGAAGCCTGCGCGCACCAAGCCTATGTGATCGACAATCAGATTTATGGTTTTCAATTTCATTTAGAAACGACTGAAGCTTCAGCGAGTGCATTGATACAACATTGTGGAGAGAATTTGGATAATTCGACTTATGTGCAGAGTGCCGATGATATAATGCAGGATAAAACTAAGTTTGTTGCGATCAATACGGCTATGAGCGCCGTTTTTGCCCAACTATTGTTATAAACTTCCTTTTATATTTTGGTAGACGAAAGAG
Source organism: Gammaproteobacteria bacterium (assembly GCA_005801205.1). Taxonomy (GTDB): domain Bacteria; phylum Pseudomonadota; class Gammaproteobacteria; order Pseudomonadales; family Cellvibrionaceae; genus Cellvibrio. The sequence continues at coordinate 291 of SYDJ01000096.1, read as the reverse complement.
AGTCGTTTTATGGCAGCAAATAATAAATTTAAAAGGTTATGTTCTGGAAGGGACTATATAGCTGACAACTACCTAGAGACATTCAGCTTAACTGATGCTGCAAAAAATTCGTTTATGTCTCCTTTCCATTTTTCACGAGCTTTTAAAGAAACCTATGGTGAAACACCAAATGAATTTTTGATTAAATTAAGAATTGAAAAAGCTAAGCAGATGCTTGTTACAGAAAACTATAGTGTGTCTGAGGTGTGTGAACGAGTCGGTTATGTGAGTCTTGGTAGTTTTTCGTCGCTT
>SYDJ01000095.1 GCA_005801205.1 Gammaproteobacteria bacterium | reverse complement strand
GCGCTAAGTACAAAGCTTTGCATCTGCAAACGTGTCGATGCTTCAGCGTAATCTAAATCTTCTAATTGCGACAACACGATTTTGCTATTGAGCTCAATATCCAAATTTAATTCTTGTGTGCTCTCTAACATATTTTGACGAGCCCCCACATCCCCCTGTACAGAAGCAATATTGGTAATAACATTTTCAAAATTGGTTAGCGTTTTCGCAATGATTTTTGCAAGCTCATCTTTACTCTGCTGAGTACCATCCGCCGCCTTCATAGCTTCACTAAAGCGCGACACCGTAGTCAGCAGGCCTTGATTCTGAGTAGACTCAATCACAAACTTATCGCCGGGAACAGCTAGCACGCCTTGCGAAGAACTTGCCGAGCTACCGCTAATACCCATAGCAGCATAAACATTTGCACCGCCGTTCGACAATGTAATCACTGAGTTATTAATAGAGCTGAAACCAAGATCAGTGGCAACAACACCCAACTTTGCCAATGCGAATGCATTGGTAGAATTATTAACCGCCGCTGCAAGACTTGCAGCATCAGTCACATCTGTACTTAACACTAATGTTTCCGTTTTGCCATTAACAGTAATATCAATCGTTTCTGGGCTGGCAGAAAAAGTATAGGGGCCACCAGAAAAGACAAAGGGAATATTAGGCGTAGTTGTACCAGAGCCCTGAGTTGCCAATCCTGTAATTGTACTAATAGCTGCAGTGGATGCATTTTTAATCGTAATATTTAGACCCGTAGCAGAGGTAAAGGTGCCCGCATCCGATAAACTAAGCCCAAGGTTTTGTAATTTTTTATAATTTGCAGCTGCAGTTGAGGTATCAAATGGAACCGTAGTGTAGAAAGTTGAATCAGTAGCGCCGCCTAGCGCCGTCACTAAATCATCTAACGCACTTGCACCTGTATTAGTCGTAAAGTTTTGATCCAGTATCAACCTTTCAGTCACGCTACCAACGGTGATATCCACAAAACCCGGCGTCACCGAAAAATCTTTATCCACCGCAGCCGCCGCCGCAAATGCAGCTGAACTCATTGCTACAGTAGCAGGCGTAGCACCAACACCAAAATACGGAGAACCTGAAATAGCAAACTTAGCACCATTAATTTTTATATCTTGCCCAGACACATAAAGTTGTTTATCAACCAAAACTTTGCCAGATGAACGCTCAGTAACCGTGTAATTAGGCGATGGAGGCACAACTGCCGAATTCGCATTAAAAGTTACCAGCATATCTTCAGGAAATAATTTGTCGAAATCACCCTGATCATATACATCACCCACACTGATAATGGCTGCGGGCGATGCCTTGTTGTAGGGATTAGCACTCGTATTAAATGTTTTATGGCTACTGGGAATATCCATAAATACTTTTTTGCCTGAATCACTTACCGCAACAGTAACCGACGTAGAAGCCTGTATGCGCAATTGTCCCTCATCTCCCTGATAGGAGTAATTGCCTCCGCCGTTGCTTAAAAAGGGTTGAGTTTCACTTTGAAAGCCCGCAAAAATATATTGGCCAGAGGCATTGCGAGTATTTTGTAAATTCATTAATTCTTCTAAACGGCTATCCACTTCGGCCGCAATAGCTTTGTAGTCTGATTTACTCAGCACAGCGCTATTACCGGCACTCACGGCCAATTCTTTTAAACGTTGAACCAGAGATACTACAGACTGCAACGTAGTATCTTCTAAGGTTAAATTATTATTTGCAGTATCAATATTTTTGCCGAACTGCGAAGTACGCGCGAGTTCTTGATTGAGCATTAAAATAGCCGTAGCCGCAACAGGATCATCAGCTGGTGATAGCACACGCTTGCCACTGGATATTTGCTGATTGGTTTTATCAACGGCTACCTGCGCGTCACGCATACCAATAGTGGCAATGCTATAAATTTGTGAGGTAGATACACGCATGATAATTCTCCATTAAACATTTATATCAATATGAATGCTATTTCAATTCACATTGAATCTATCAAAGGGCTTAGCCCATTGAACGCAAGAGCGCATCAAACAAATCTTTGGCGACCGTAATGACACGCGCATTCGCAGTATACAACTGCTGAAACTGAATTAAGTTTGCCGCTTCTTCATCCATATTCACGCCGGATATACCATCGCGCATGGCTTTGGTTTGCTCTAACAAACTTTTGCTTGCATCTGTATTAATTTTGGAAAGATTACTCTTAGTCCCAACCTCTTCTACTAAGCGCCCATAACCCTGACTAAAACTCATGGATTTATTTTGCATGGTTGCATTGGTTTCTAAAGCAGTCATTGCCAACGCATTGCGGTTATCATTTTTAGAATCCTTGTTAAAATCAATCGTAAATGAATCGCCCACTTTAGGCTGGCCAGAAATTTTTACTTGGTAACCTAAATATGAAGACACAGCAAAATCAGGTGAACTGGAGTCTCCCAATAATTGGCTCGCAGTAGGTACAGTCGCAAGCGCTACACCATCAGCAAGTGTAATATCAATTCTACCGCCAACAGTGACTGCACTCTGTTCCACTGCAACTGTCAGTGGGTCATCAAGCCAATTCAAACGAACATTAGGATTTCCATTTCCATCATTCACGCTGACACTATTGCTTGTCGCATTGGTGGCGGTAAAGCGAACATCCAAATTCACACCCGATGAAGCGACCAGTTTTAACTCTGGCTTACCAGTAATTGGATTGCTGCCACTTTCGGCACGAATTCCTAACGCGTTTAAATTAGCATTCGAATTAATTCGATCTCGTAAGTAATTATTAAAACCCACCTCATCCAAACTTGGATTTGGAACATCTGAAGCTATGTTTGAACCGGTATGCTCAATTAAATTTTCATTGTTAAGACTTAATTGCAAGGGCACAGCAAAGGCTGTTGAATCAATATTGATATCAGTAATAGTTGCTGTGGTATAAGCTTGCGCGTTCACACCTCGCAAATTATTCAATTGCATAGCCGTTTGCACTGCAGAAGCATTAGGGCTAGTCACCATAACTTGCGAGCTAACTAGGCCTGTGGTTTTATCGGTAGTTGAAAAAGTAAATTGTTCTGCTGGATAGCCATTGACCTGCGCAAGACTAGTAGAAACAAGGCTGGTAGATGTTCTACCGAGTGGCAAACCTAATTTGGTGCCGTTACCAATAATGCGATGTTCACCTTTATCTGTAGTGAAAAGCGCATTTTCACGACCAGGATAAAACGTTTGCTCACGCATAGCGGGATTCAACGCTTTTGGATTAGCAGGATCAGTGTTATCTAAAACTTCATAAGTGGTTTCCGACGTAAAACGAATCACCAAGGGTGGTGATAATTTCCCAGGCACAGAATAAGCAGGCAGCAGATTATTATTGGCATCATACAAACTAAGTACTTCACCCGCATTCACAGTGCCAGTACCGGCATTCGCACCTGACTTGTAAGTACGAATCGGCGACGCAAACGCAAGTTGATCTGGTGATTTTAATAATGATTTAATATCGCGCGCACCCGTACGTGTAGGCTGCAGTGTAAAAGTATCGCCGCCCTGAAATGTGCCGCCCTCCAAGGTAAGTTTCAAACCCTCAAATGCGATTTCTTGTGGATATCCACCCGACAAAATTCCTTGACTGACAACAGAATTATCACCTGCGCGCCTAATAACAAAATTGCTGGAGCCCGCTAAAATATCGAACCGATAATCGTCAATGGTGAGCGTACCCGCATCTTCAATCGTTAACGACAGTACGCGGTCGTCAGGCATAGCGTTATCACCATGAGCCACACGACTATATATAATATTCTCGTCGTTAATATCAGAGTACATAGCTTGCCCATAGCTTCCATTGGAATCTAACCCTTGGGTTTGCACCTTATTAAAAGCATCGCTCATGACAATCGCTATGCGCCCTATTTCATTGAGCGATGGCTGCAAAACATCTGCCTTAAATTTTAATAATCCACCTAACTGACCGCCCGCAACCGCATCAGTAACATTGACAACACCTGAGTTAGTATTGAGAAGAATTTTTCCACCGGTTTCAACTTTGAAACTGCTAACACGAGGGCCGACCACAAGTGGTTCGCCATTACCGACGAAGACATTAATATCGCCACCGTCTTGCTGAACGAGTTGTACCGATGCAATTTCAGACAATTTACGTAACGCTTCTTCGCGTTGATCCAATAGTGCATTAGGTGCACCGCCTGATCCCGACGCATTTTTTTCCGCAATAGATTGATTTAAATTGGCAACTGATTTGGCCAAGGCATTCAACTGGCCCACCAAGGTACCCATTTCGTTATTTACGCTTTTTTCGGTTTCTTGTAAGCGATCATAAAGCGTGTTGTAACGTAAGCCTAAACTTTCGGATTGCGTAATAATTAATTGCCGTGCAGGTGATGAGGATGGATCACTTGCGCCATTTTGTAATGCAGCAAAATAACTTTGTAAGCTGCCGACTAAACCTGTGCTGGCATCTGAAAATAATTTATCTACCTTGCCAATGCTTTGATTGTATTTATCCAACTGGTTAAAGCTGGTGGTATCTAAGCGTACTTGTGTGGTAATAAATTCATTAACAACACGCTGAACGGATTCAGTATTAACACCGCTACCAAGAAAACCTGAACTGCCATATTGCTGTTCAGGTCGAGTTCCAAAATTAACGTTCTGACGGCTATAGCCAGCCGTATTTGCATTAGAAATATTATTGCCTGCAGTACGCAAGGCAATTTGGCTAGCCTGCAATCCCGAAATGGCGTTAGAGAGAATTCCACT
>SYDJ01000094.1 GCA_005801205.1 Gammaproteobacteria bacterium | reverse complement strand
GAACGACGGCATGAATCTGGTGGGCATTCACGGAAAAGGCGAAAGCGTGTGGCTGGGTTTCTTCCTTTACGATGTGCTCATTAAGTTCGCCATGCTCGCCCACAGCTATAACGACGATGCCTATGTGGAGTTCTGCCTCAAAGAAGCCAATCAACTCAAACGCAACCTTGAACAACACGCGTGGGACGGCGCTTGGTACAAACGCGCTTGGTTTGACGATGGCACAGCGCTGGGAACCTCCACCAATGCCGAATGCGCGATAGATTCCATCTCGCAAAGCTGGGCCGTACTCTCGGGCGCAGGCAGCGCCGAACGCTCGCAACAGGCAATGAACTCAGTCGATCAACACTTGGTAAAACGCGAAAACGGCATTATTCAACTGCTCGACCCGCCGTTTGATAACGCGCCCATGAACCCCGGCTACATCAAAGGTTATGTTCCGGGCGTGCGCGAAAACGGCGGCCAATACACCCACGCCGCCGTGTGGGCCATCATGGCCTTCGCCGCCCTTGGCGACAGCAAACGCGCGTGGGAATTGCTCACACTCATCAACCCACTCAACCACACCAAAACCGCCGAAGAACTCGCGATTTACCGCGCCGAACCCTACGTAGTCGCCGCCGATGTTTACGGCGTCGCCCCCCACATAGGCCGCGGCGGCTGGAGTTGGTACACCGGCTCAGCAGGATTGTTGTATCGCTTGATTATTGAATCACTGCTCGGCATTTGTCGCGCAGGTAATCGGCTACATATCAACCCCTGTATTCCAAGCGACTGGACGAACTACACCATCAACTATCGCGCAGGCGAAACCTTATACCGAATTGAAATTACGCAAGACGAAAATGCAAAAAACGAATTGAAATTGAATGGGGTTTTACAGCCAGAGAATAGTTTTGTGATTGTGGAAGATGGGATGGAGCATGTGGTGGAGGTGGGGATTAACAAAAACAAAAGCACCCCCACCTAACCTCCCCCTTCACAAAGGGGAGGAACTTTACTCCCTGTTTGCGGTATTAATGCAGTTCACGACAAAGCCCGCACGAAGCACAATCTGCCCCTCCCCCTTTTCAAGGGGGAGGTTGGGAGGGGGTGCCGTTATCTCCGCAACTTTATGAAGGGGGTGCCTTAATTTCCACCATCCTTGAATAACTGTAATCCCCACCTAGACTGAATTACACAGCTCTGCTCATCACAAACCTAAACGTCATTGTTTAAGTACTTCAGCACTTTTAAAAATCGGAATTCTGTATGCGTTTTACGGTCGGCACCCGAATCATCACTTGCGTCTCATTGCTTATGCTTTTTGTAGTAAGCCTGCTGATTACAGGAATAGCAGGATTAGGCAGCATTAACTCGAGCGTCAGAAAACTCACCGAAGAAGCCATACCCTTAAGCCATAACGTGAATGTTTTAAGTTCTTCGTTGCTACAAATTAAAGTAAACCTTATTGACTACCAAGCCATCGTTAAATCAACCGATTTAGCGCCTATTGAGCAAAACTATAACCAGGAACAAAAAGCCGCTGAAGAAGCACAAGCTAAACTCGTTGAACTCAGCAATAACTCAAAAGAATTAAATGCCTCCGCAAAAAAAATTGCTGCAGAAAATACCCAAGTCTTTTCGCTCGCAAAATCGCTCATGAATGCGCACAAGCAAATGGTGAACTCACTTGAAACAGTACAAAAGCAAAAGCGTCAAACACTCGATTTACTGGACAACATAACCAGCAACTCAGTTGATCTACAAAGCAGCGCTGGCGCGCAGCGCGCGCAGTATTCAGCACTGAATGATGAACTAGAAAAAATGAGTGCCAGCATTACCAAGGCACTAGAAAACAATGTTGCCGCAGCCGCAACAGGCGCAAAAATGAAATTAAAAAGCCTATTCTCCACGACGGATTCCATTGTAGAGAACCTTGGCAGCGCTGGCGAAAACACTACACAAGGTGAACTCATTAAACACTATGCGGAGATGAAGAAGATTAGCCTTGGCGAGAACGGCTTAATGGATAACTACATTGCCAGCCTAAAACTTAAAAAGCAAAACCAAGAAGAATTTACCAAGCTTAATGCACAGCTCTCTGGCACATTAACATCACTAAACACCATAAGTTTAGCCACTGAAAAGTATGCCGATGACACCAAAAACAGTGCTGAGAATACCGTAGTCGGTAGCCGCACTATTTTGATAGCGGTAGGGATTATTTCTTTAATCGCATCCTTTTTTATTGCAACTTGGATAACACAATCTATTCGTAAACCGCTGCAAGAAATTGTCAGTGTTGTTACGCAGGTAGCCGCTGGCGATTTAACACAAAAATTCAAAAGTCATAACAGAGATGAATTTGGAGACCTAGCAACCGACTTGGATAAGCTTGTTTTCAATTTGCGTAATATTGTGGTGGAACTCACCAACACCTCAAATCAACTCTCTGCGACTGCAGACCAAACATCCGCAGCATCGCGCAACAGTTTAACCAACATTAACGCACAGAAAATGCAAACGGATATGATTGCCGCTGCCGTGGAAGAAATGTCCTTAACGGTGGATGAAGTAGCACGCAATGCAACAAGCACATTAAAAGAAGTAGAAACGGCTTACACCAAAGTAACGCAAGGCGAAAAAGTGCTGCAAGAAAATATTGGCAGCATCACCAGCCTAGCGCGCGATATTGAAACCAGCGCCGAAGTCATAGAAAAATTAAATGAACGCAGCAACGATATTGGCAGCGTACTGGATGTTATTAGAAGCGTAGCCGAGCAAACCAATTTGCTCGCACTCAACGCCGCCTGTGACGCCGCACGCGCCGGTGAGCAAGGCTGCGGCTTGGCCGGAGGGGCGGATG
>SYDJ01000093.1 GCA_005801205.1 Gammaproteobacteria bacterium | reverse complement strand
ATGGCCTGTTATTGTTTGTGATTCTCTGGCTGTTTGCACGCACACAAAAACCGCGTTGGGCGACCGGTGCTCTCTTCTGCATGCTTTACGGCTGCGCGCGCTTTTTTACTGAATACTTCCGCGTGCCTGATTGGGAAACGAGTTTTGCGGGTGTGAGTATTTCATCGGGCCAAGTATTAAGTGTGCCGATGATTTTAGTGGGCGCGGCGGTGTTAATTTGGGCTTATAAGTTTCAGCAGCCGCAAGTAACCGCAGCGGCGGCGAAAACCAACAAGAAACAAAACAAAAAGACAGCAAGGTAAAAAGTAATGACACAAAAAATTGTGCTCGCCAGCGGCAACGCAGGCAAACTGCGCGAGTTTCAACAATTGTTATCGGGCTGCGGTTTTGACGTTGTGCCGCAGTCAGATTTTAATGTCAGCAATGCCGACGAAACTGGCACCACCTTTGTTGAGAACGCCATTATTAAAGCGCGCCACGCCTGCCAACAAACGGGTTTGCCTGCAATTGCGGATGACTCTGGTATTGAGGTAGATGCCCTCAATGGTCGCCCCGGTGTTTATTCCGCACGCTATGCGGGCGAGAACGCGAACGATGAAAGCAACAATCAAAAATTGCTGCAAGAATTAGCGGGCGTGCCCACCGAGAAACGCACGGCGCGCTACCACGCTGTGCTTGCTTATATGCGCCATGCCGATGACCCAACGCCTATTCTTTGCCACGGTTCGTGGGAGGGCATTATCTTGACCGAGCCACGCGGTGCAGGCGGTTTTGGTTATGACCCTTTATTTTTTGTGCCTACGCACAATTGCGCATCGGCCGAGTTAAATAAAGCGGAAAAAAATCGCATTAGCCATCGCGGCAAAGCTATGCAGGAATTGCTGCAGAAAATAGCGCAGGCTTAATTAATCGATAAGGATCATCATGAAAAAGTTTTTAATACTGGTGGTAATAGTTGCGGGTTTGGCTACCGCTGGCTATAAATTTTTACCGGTAGATGCGCAACAAAAAATCAACGCAGAGTTGGCGCAGCTGCCTAACGCTGAAGTAAGCATATCTTCAAAGAAAGCAGACCCTTCAGCTGAATCAGAAATTGCAAATGCTTACATGCAGCATTTGCAAGATATTCAGGTGGCGGGTGAAGGTGAAGTGGTAAAAGTCTTGGCAGATGATAATAAAGGCAGCAGACACCAACGTTTTATTTTGCGTGTGTCAGAAGATTTTACCGTGTTAGTTGCACACAATATTGATCTCGCCCCGCGCGTGGCAAATATCGTTACTGGCGATAAGGTTTCTTTTTACGGCGAATATGTGTGGAACGAAAAAGGCGGAGTAATCCACTGGACACATCACGATCCGCGTGGCCGCCATGTCTCGGGTTGGTTGAAGCATAATGGGATTACTTATCAGTAGGTTGTTAGCCGCGTACAGATCTAAGCCCGAGCTTTTCAACAAAAGGGCTGAAGTCCTTATCTTGAAATAAAAGAGCGTGCTTATGCTCTATGCAAAATGTAGCAATCACGCAATCAAGGGTTTTGCGAATGGTAATACCTTGTTTTCTTAAGTGGCGATAGTTTTCTGCAGATTTTACGGCATTCTTTTCGCCCAACATCTCAAACAAAACAAATCCTGAAAAAAGCTTCTTTGCTCTTTTGAAATCTAGGTCATTGGTGAAGCCTTGCAATACCTCGGTTAAAATAATATCTCCGAGTGCCAGTGGTTCTGCGCCTAGCAAGGAATCAAGTGTATTTGTTTGGGGTGTAGGCTTGCCGTTGAAGTAGTCTATCCAAACACTACTATCTACAATGATCATCTGGTTTGTCTCGTTGCGGTTAAGTCTCCTTCCCACGCCAGCTTGCCGCGCCACTCTTTGACTTCGGCTTGTTTCTTTAATTGAATCAATGTTTTAAGGCCAAGCTCTACGGCTTCTTTTTTGGTTTTTACACCAGTTACTTTGAGGGCGTCATTCATTAACTCATCATCTATGACAATATTGGTTCTCATGCTAATTTTCCTCGTGTGAGCCAGTTGTTTGGTGTGTAGAGTATATGTATAGTCTACACATTAAGTGCGATCTGTGTAGTGAAATTTCATCATCTTTTTTGAGTTGTCTAATGCCGTTACTGTTGCCGCCACTATCACTCTACATTCATATCCCTTGGTGCATTCGCAAATGCCCCTATTGCGATTTCAATTCGCATCAAGCCAATAACGATATTCCAGAAGCAGAGTATGTTGCGGCTTTGCGCTTTGATTTAGCGCAGGATGCGGTCTTAGCGCAAGGAAGAAAGCTCACGAGTATTTTCTTCGGTGGCGGCACTCCCAGCATGTTTTCAGCCAATGCGATCGCGCAAATATTAAAAGACGCCGAAACGATTATTGGTTTCGAATCAGATATAGAAATTACTTTAGAAGCAAACCCCGGCACATTCGAACAAGAAAAGTTCTCTGGTTTTCGCGCAGCTGGCGTTAATCGCCTTTCAATCGGCATTCAAAGCTTTAATGACTCTCAATTAAAATTGCTTGGTCGCGTACATGGCCGCGATGAAGCGCTGCGCGCAGTCGATGTCGCACGCAACGCAGGGTTTGATAATATCAATTTAGATTTAATGCACGGCTTGCCCGAACAATCTGTTGATGATGCCAAAGCCGATTTAGCGCAGGCGATCGCCTTATCGCCAGAACATATTTCGTGGTATCAACTCACCATCGAACAAAACACGGCTTTTTATTCCGCACCACCCATTTTACCTGTTGAGGATACCCTCGCCGACATTCAAGACGAAGGCCAAGCCATGCTCGCCGCCGCAGGCTATGCGCAATATGAAATTTCTGCCTACGCCAAAAACAACCAACGCGCGCGCCACAATATTAACTACTGGCAGTTTGGCGATTACCTAGGCATAGGCGCAGGCGCACACGGAAAAATTACGCATCCAGAACAAGCGCGCATTATGCGCCTATGGAAAACCCGCCTACCGAAACATTATTTAGACGCAGCGGCGAGCAATAAAATCTCCACCAACCTCGGCGGCCACCAAAACGTATTTGGCGGCGGCAGCGATATTCTTTCACCAGAATCCTTACCACTAGAATTTTTAATGAACGCCCTACGCTTAAACGATGGCGCGCCAGCGAATTATTTAAATGAACGCACTGGCTTGGTTTTAAATGCATTGGAGCCGCAATGGGCAGAGCTAACGCAAAAGGGATTGGTTGAGGTAGTTAATGGCAATTTACGGCCAACTGAATTTGGAAGAAGGTTTTTGAATCGGGTGCTTGCGGCTTATGCGGTGGGTTAGCTGCGCCGAATTTCAATATTGTGATAGCCCGTGTTACGCTAATGCAACTATCCATAAAAACGAAAAATAACACCCATAAAAAAAGACCAGTATTTCTACCAGTCTTTTTATTCTTGGAACCCTCTGATTAAACCGCACCATTTCCGCTCGGCTTTTCATAACACAATTATTTTTACATCTGCTTACTTGCTTTTATTTTATTATCCCT
>SYDJ01000092.1 GCA_005801205.1 Gammaproteobacteria bacterium | reverse complement strand
TCTGCTTCATCCAAAATCAAAACTTCAACTTCTTTTAAGCTCACAGCATTTTGTTGTACGAGGTCGAGTAAACGGCCAGGCGTTGCAACCAGAATATCTACGCCGCCGCGCAGTTTCATCATTTGTGGATTAATACTTACGCCACCGAAAACAACGGTTGCGCGTAAAGGCAAATATTTACCGTAGGTGCGCACGCTTTCAAAGACTTGCGCAGCGAGTTCGCGGGTTGGGGTAAGAATAAGGGCACGCACTGGGCGGCGGCCTGCAACGACTTTAGTGCTGTCGGTGAGTTTTTGTAACAAGGGCAGAGTAAAGCCTGCGGTTTTGCCTGTACCCGTCTGGGCGCCTGCGAGTATATCGCCGCCTTTAAGTACTGCTGGAATAGCTTGGGCTTGAATTGGGGTTGGCGAGCTGTAGCCTTCTTCTGCAATAGCACGAAGAATGTCGGCGTTTAAGCCGAGAGAAGCAAATGACATAGTGTTTTCCTGTGGCTCAGCCTCCCGCAGCGGGGATAGGTCTGGCGAGCACGAGATGTCTAACCTTGGCAGAACCTGTGGTTAGAAAGAGAAAGGCGATGCTGACCTAGTAGCATCGGGACGCGCATAGTACAGAGAATGGTCGAGTATAGCTAGCGGCGATTATGCCCGGCCTAGCGCTTACTCCTCCTATCTCCAATCACATCAGCGGGATTTCCTGCAACGATTTTATAGGTTTCAATATTTCTAGTGACTTGACTGCCCATACCCACCACCGCATGGTCGCCAATACGAATGCCATCCACTACGCCGACATTTGCACCTAGCCAAACATCGCAACCTATTTGAATGCCGCGAGATTGTGTGGGTTGTTCGCACACCAATTTATCTGCCAGCATGCCGTGATTAAATGCGTACAATTGGCAGTGGGCGGCAATGCGTGAGTTATCACCTATTTGAATACCCTTGCTGCCGCCATCCATAGTGACATGGTGATTGATGGAGACATTTTTGCCGAGCGTAACAGGGCCGTGGATAACGCAATCGGCGGCTATATAGGAATTATCGCCAACAATGATCGGGCGACCCGGTTCAGCAAAGAGTTTTGCCTCAGGAGCGATAAAGCAATTCTTACCGATTTGAAGTGTTTCAACAGCTTGAAGATATGCCTGTATTTCTTTTTGCCATGCACCTGCCCATTCTCTATGGGATGCTTTTAAGTCTGCATACAGCCAAGGCATATAACTCAAGCGTAATTTATGCTGGGTGCGATAAAATTCAACGGGTTGCTTGAGTAAATCGGCTGGGTTGTTAGATGCGTCAGTCATTGTTTTTTGTGATATAAAAAGTGAAGCTGGATTATAAATTCATAATCCAGAAATATGCAGATTTTTTACGGAAAAACGCTTTAGGAATAGGGTATCCGCAGGTTGCAGTGGTTAGGTAAATCCTTGAACTTCACAGTCAGGATTTAAGGAGCGCTTAGATAGGCGCTCTTGGGCATTACCCGTTACTGTGCAACACTGCGGATACTTGTCTTCATTATAGTGAGCTAAGATTTATTTGCGAGGTTTTACTTAGTTTTTTACGTCGCAATAACCCGTTTTAATAGATGAATTGTTGTTAGATGAATTTTATATGCATGATATTTATGAGCTGATTGAAAATAACGAACACTTTTTAGTGATCTATAAAAAACCTAATACCAGCTTTCACAGTGAAGGTGGCGAGCGTGGATTATTTGAAACGGTAAAGCAAACCCAAGGTTTGGCTGAGCTTTACCCTGTTCATCGTTTAGATAAAGTCACCTCTGGTTTACTCGTAATGGCAAAAACTGCTACAGCTAATCAAGAACTTGTTAATCAATTTAAAAACCGCGAGATTCAAAAATTTTATCTGGCGATAAGTGCTAAAAAACCCAAAAAGAAACAGGGGTTAATTAAAGGCGACATGGAATCGGCGCGGCGCGGCGCGTGGAAATTATTAACAACACACATTAATCCTGCGATAACTCAGTTTTTTAGTGCGTCTGTAGGTGAGGGTAAAAGGTTATTTATTGTTAAACCGCATACGGGTAAAACCCATCAAATTCGGGTTGCTCTTAAAAGTATAGGTGCGCCTATTGTCGGTGATGCGCTTTACGCAGATGCTGCTAGCTGCATTAATCGCGATAGGGTGTATCTCCATGCCTTTAGTTTGGCATTTAAGCTTAATGGACAAGATTACCGCTTTACAGAATTGCCCAGAGAAGGCGATTTATTTTCAACTGTTGAATTTAATACTGCAATACAAGAGTTTCTCTCTCCTTGGCAATTAGCGTGGCCCAAATACTAGCAAGCATAAACCGCTAAAAAAGCAAAAAAGTAGCAAAATTTTAAATACATGATTTCTCGTTCAATGGCATGAATGTTGAAACACTTACCTGCGTATTAAGTTAAGGCTGCTCAAAAGGAAGTCGTGCACCAGAAAGTTGCCATGTAATTTTCGGTGTGAGCCAAAAGTGTGCTTGCTACCATTTTTAAGCGCTTAATTAATTTAACTGTTTTTAATTTTAGATGCAGTGGTGCACCGATGGAGAGGCGTGTATGTGGGTCGGCATTAAGCAGGCGTTACTCATTTTTGGCTTAGGGCGAATTTTATTGTTACTTGTGCTCTTGAGTATTATCGCGATTATTTTTGAATTGCTTAATGTATCAAGCCTTTTGATTGAAATTAATTATGCATTAATAGCTCTAGTTGGCGGGTTAACTCTATTGTCGTTGTTTAATGATATACAGGGATTAAAACGTTACCTAGCGCACCTCAGCAATGAACAAAATTTAGAGTGGAAACTTCATGTTAATGGATTTCTGTTTCCGTTGCGTGAACCCTTGCATGAAATTTTAAAGCCCTACCGTAGAACATTAGATGCTAATTATGATGCACTCAAAGAAATGGCTTTTTCATCCGCCGAATTAGCAACCAATGCGCGCAGATACTCTCAAAGTGCAGCCGATCAATCAGCCGCAACCACATCTAGCGCTGCCGCCATTACCGAAATGAGCTACAGTTTGGAAGATATTTCTCAGCGGATAAAATCGACACGAAATAAAGCAACTGAAGCCTTACAGCTTACCGAAAAAGGCAGCGCAGCCTTAAAGCATGCTAATACTGAAGTGTCGCAGGTTGCAGAGCTTGCTAAGGATACCCAAGCGCGCATTACCACCTTGGATGAACTTATGCATTCAGTCACCAGTATGTCGCGCATTATCAGTGAAATTTCCGAGCAAACCAATTTGCTTGCCCTAAACGCTGCAATTGAAGCTGCAAGGGCAGGTGAGTACGGGCGAGGTTTTGCTGTGGTCGCAGATGAGGTTAGGGTGCTTGCTAATCGCAGCCAAGGTTCTGCAACAGAAATCTCAAGTAGTATTGCTAAAGTGCAAGCAAATATGCAGCAAGTGTTGTTGAGCATGAACTCAGTTCTAGATAAAACCGTGTATTGTCAGAGCAGTGTACAAAACGCAGATTCAGCGTTGAGAGATATATCCACAAGAACAAATGATGTTTTCTTATTGGTTGATGCAATTGCAGTTGCGACATCGCAGCAAAGTATGGCAGTCAGAGAAATATCGGGCCATGTAGAAACAGTGGCTAATCATGCGCACGACAATAGTAAACGTGCAGCGCAGGCGGCCGAGATAGCTGAGCATCTTCATCGTTTAACTCGTCGGGCGGAGTTATAAAATGGATATACCTTTTTCGTTTATATTTATTTTTGTAGTTGTTCCTGGTGTCGCTTTATTCACAGCTGTATTGGGGGTTATTAAGCGTAAAAAAACTGAAGAGAAATTATTTAGAACAGGCATCGCATATCTTAAAAGACTTCGTAGTTTACTTACCTATATTCAACAGCATCGTGGTCTAACGAATAGTTACCTTAGCGGCAATCTGGCGGTAAGTGCTGAAATAGCAAAAATTGAGGTGTTAATTAAAAAGGAAATCGCGGATTTACACTCAGTGGAAGGTTGGATTCTGGATAATAGTAAATGGGATAGTATTGTTGATCATTGGCTACGTATTGATGCGCGCTACAAGGATGTTGATGCGGAAGCCAATTTAAAGCAGCACAATAATTTGATTGCAAACTTACTGTACCTTATTGATGATTTGGCTTACGCGCATCATTTGGGAAAATTAGGTTTGATTGAGGCAACGGATGTCAATTGGCGTAATTTATTATTTATTGCAGAATATATCGGTCAGGCACGTGCTTTAGGTATGGGCGTTGTTAGTAAAGGTTTTTGCACGAGCGTGTTACGTATTCAGTTAAATCATTTGTTGGTGAAAATTGAATCTAATATCAGTCCCCTATGGTCTGAATCAACCCAACAGGATTTTCGCAGTTTCTTGAAAGTGATTGAAGAGCAGGTAATTACGGATACACCAAGTATCACACCGGCTGAATATTTTAAGCTGGCAACGGGATGCATCGAGCACGTATTATCAGAGTTTGATCGGCAGGTAGAAAAAATTCAGTTTCACCGCACCTAAGTATTCTATGAAAGCACTTAACTCTTGGGGCGGCTTTAGCTTTATCCGCTCCAGCAGTCAATTCTGTATTAAGCCCTTAAATAAAAACTAATTAATTACGTGAACCGCAGTGATTGCAAAAAACATATTCACGTTACGTGCAGAAGAAAATGCGCGATAACAACCCATAGCATCCAAATGTTTTACGGTCATGGCCGCTAACTCCCAGGCTAAATATTCATCTGCCTCAAAAGGTTCTTTTTCTCCGAAGACCACTAAATCAGTAATCTCTTCTAGTTCTCTAATTCGCAAAGAGTCCACTTTTAACAGTGGATGTATAGACTCATAAGCCCAAGCCCATTTCCATGTTTTTGCACTGGGTGAATAGCTGCCGATGTCGATAATGTCAGCTTCTAATACCAGCTTATCGTCGTGATTAAAAAACTGTAACTTGGCTTTATCGTTTTCAAACATCCAGCGCTTGTGGCTACCGAACCCGTAGGTATCCGTCAAATGTGCCTGCTTTTCTTTAAGCTCGGCATTGGCGCTGGTTAAAAAGAGTTCAAATTCATCATCGTTCATTAATTTATCCCCGAATACAGGTCAGAATAGGCGCGACTATATAGATTTAGTGCTTTATTTCCTACTAGAAATGCCAAAAACTGCCTATCTTGGGCTTATTAAATAAGGCAGACTTGGGGTGGGGTTTTATTGAGTAAACCAAGGTTTGCAAGCATTTTGAATTAATCAGCTGGAGAGTGTTCTTATGATCAAAAAAACATTAACAAGAATGATCGCTGTAAGTTTGAGCGCGGTAATGGTTTTACAGCTTACTGCGTGTGGCACCATCTTTTATCCTGAGCGTAAAGGTACTAAAAGTGGTGAGATAGATCCGATTGTTGCTGTTGCAGATGCTATAGGCCTGTTATTTTTCTTTATCCCTGGCGTTATCGCATTCGCAGTAGATTTTAACAATGGCACTATTTATAAATCTGGCAAGAGACACAGTAGCCTGACGCCGGCAGAGCTAAAGTCTGTTTCGCCGAATGGCAAACTGGATAAGGCAGCCTTGAGCGTTTTAATGAGCAAAAAATTAGGGCTGGCCGTTAATCTGGATGCGTCTAGCCTGCAAATGAAAAAGTTTACTAGCGAAGCAGAGTTGTTGGCTTATTTAAATGTGGCGGGTTTAACCTTGGCAAGTCGATAGTGATAGACGCTAAGTATTTCTGAAATGGCACCTCTTTTACTGGTGCCATTTTTTATAACCTAGATTAATTGTTGTATAGCGATTTTAATTTGACCGTTGTTCTCTTTATATTCCTTTCTTTACGACACTCATTCAATAGGTTCAGTATTTCTTGCGCGGCCCAGTTGTCGTCGGGATGATTGCTGTACAACAATGCATCTAATTTTTTCAGCGATTCCGTCAGCTCAAGTTTACCTGCGAGCTTGGCAACATCATCGAGTGAATGGATAGTTGCTTCTGGCCAATGAAACTTTGCCCAGCTTAATATGTGTTTGCGTAAGTCACTGGCGTTTCTGTTGGTTGCAGAATGTTTGAGTAAATCCCAAATATGTTTTTCTTTTTCTGATGTGATTGCATTCGCTTTTTCTTGCTCGGCTTGTAGCTGCTTTAAACAAGCTTTTAAGTGAAATACATAAACACTTAAGACAATAGAAATAAGTGCGAATAGCACAGTACTAGCCCACAACCAAGGGCTAACCTTGGTGACGACTTCTGCTTTTGCGTTTTGCTCTTCGCTTGCGTTACTGCTTGCACTGGCGCTTATTGTTTGTGTGGTATTAGCGGTTGGCGCGGCATCACCTAATACAGTGATTTTTTTCTCGGGCAAAGTAGCCGTTTTCATAGATTGCGAATTTACATCCCACCAGTCAATGCTGACTTCTGGTAGAGTAAATTCGCCCCCATGATTGGGAATAATGGCTATTGTTTCAACGCGTCTACCCTCAATACCTTTGGCGGTTTTGTTGTCGCTATTTTGTGGCTGGTCTGGGTAGAAAGTTAGGCCGTCCATAATATTCGTTGGTAAGGGGGTTATTTGTCCGCCAGTTAAACCTTCAGCGGTAATAGTAATAGTGCGCGTTACTGGCTCGCCCATTTTTAAATGATCTAGACTAGAGCTCCAAGTTTCATGGAGTGTGACATTGCTAGCGGGCAGCCAGGTTTTCCCTGCTGCTTCAGCGGGGACTGGTTTAACGTTTATACGTTGTTCCTCGGTGGGCAAACGCAAAATATTGGCGCGATTACGACCAAAAGGATCATTCCATAAATCGCGTTCTACATTGGGTACCACAGAATAAATAGTGCTTGGAATAATCAGCTCACCACTTTCCTGTGGGAAAAGGGCGTAGTTGCTTTCAAGTATTAAGTGTTGCTTACCATTGATATTACTGACGTACTGTTTGGGTTTTTCTGATAGAGGAATCAGTACCGCATTTTTAATTTCCAAGGGTTGCATTTCTGCTTGGCTTAAATTGACTTGTGAGATTAATTTAATGGTTACCAAGATTTGCTCTTGCACGTAGACGTCATTTTTACTGGCTTCAATATTGACTCTTACAGATTCGTCGCCATTAGCTTGCGTTTTACGTTGTTGGCTAACATTTATTTCAATCGCATCGCTAACCGAGTTGTCAATATTAAACGAAGGGATTAGTAGTTTGCCCACTCGTTTGGGGGCTAGGGTGAGCTGCCACACTTTTTTAAATTCAGTGCCGCTATTAGTAATAGAAGTGAACTGACTTTGGTTGCTAGATAGAATCTCAAAATCATTTTTGAGTGGGCTAAAATCCGGTGCGCTACTTGCTCGTGAATCAGCAGCAATCGTTAGTGTGAAGGTTTCTTGAATGCTAATTTCATTGCGGTCTACGCTTGCTGTAAGTTGGTCTGCATGTGCAAAGATACTGATAAAAAGTAACGCAACAGCCAGTAGGCTGCGGCCTAGAGCATGATAATTGAGTGTGTTCATAGTCTTGATTGCCATAGTCTTACTTGTCATTGTTTGGATGGTCATGGTCATTACAAACGTTGATCTGCATTGTTATCGGGTGATTTCAATTCGCCTTCGGCTTGCTTCTGGCGATTAAGATCGTATTGATATCTAAATTTGTTGCGCAATAAGCCTGCGGGGTCATCGGGTACGCGCCGCAGCCATTGTTCAAGCGCTTGCTTTTGTTCGGGCGTTAACTTGCTTTCATCAATTTGTGCGGCTTGCTGTGCTGTATTAGCAGCAGAACCCGCGGCAGAAGATGCTTGAGACTCTTGTTGTGCTTGACCAGCACTTGAAGACTGGCCTGACTGCGCTTTATTAGCCTCTTGAGAGCTTTGCTGTGCACTTTGCGAAGACTGCTGTGCAGATTCTTTCGTTTGGTCTTTAGCATTGTTACCGCTAGAACTTTGGCTGTTGCTTTGCTGTTGTTCTTTGTTTTCCTTTTCTTTTTGGTTCTCTTTATCATCTTGGTTTGTAGAGTCTTGGTTCTGTTGATCGCCATCCTTATTCTCAGAATTTTGTTTGTCAGAATCTTGCTTATCAGCTTTTTTTTGTTGATCTTTTTTGTTTTTATCGTCCTGATTTTTACCGTTGTCCTTTTGATTTTGTTGTTGATCTTTTTGCTGCTTCAACAGCTTTTCAGCAAGCGCGCGGTTTTTCTTGGCATCCTCCAAGTTGGCATCGCGCTTTAGGGCTTCATCATAAGCTTTGATAGCATCTTCTAACTTGCCAGATTTTGCCAAAGCATTGCCGCGATTATAGTGACCACTAGCTGTATCAATTTTGGCAAAGCTTTCTGCTGCACTAGCGTAATCACCTGCGCGATATTGCGCACTGGCTTTCCATTCTGGCGAGGTAAATTGTTCAGCGGCTTTTTTAGCATCGCCTTTATTCAATTCGCGTTGCGCTTGTTGGTCTTTAGTGAGCCAGACATCATCTAGCCCCAAGGCATAACTGGGTGACGGAGTAAAACCTAGTATGGGTATCAATAATAACGATAAAAGTAGGCCGCGCCTAAAGCAGAACAGTGCTATGGGTAAGAGTAAAAAAACAAGCCAATGGCCGTTGTCTACCCACTGATCAAAATCGCGCATTACGGTTTGTTTATCTGTGTCATCTTTGTGTGCACGAGGTTTTAGAAATTCAATATCGCTATTGTTGTTAGATATTTCATGGAAGCGGCCATTCAAGCGTGTAGCTAATTGCGTGAGCTCTGCGCTATTAAGCTGAGTTGTAATAATAGTGCCAGACTTGTCACGTAAAAATCCGCCATTGGGGCTGGGGATAGGTGCTGGCTGGGTAGTGCCTACGCCCAAAATATTTAACTGAATTTTTTTACCTGCGAGCAGGCTTTGAATTTTATCAAAGGCTTCGGGCACTACACCATCTGTCACTAATAAAATATCGCCTTGGGTTGCGCCTGCATCCTGAAATAATTGGATGCTGCGAGCAATAGCGTCTTCAGTGTTGCTGCCTTGCAAGGGCATAATGTTTGGATGCATAGATGATAAGAGGCTCAGAATTGTTGCGCTATCATCGCTAATAGGTGTCACTGTATGTGCTTCGCCTGCGTAAGCAATTAATGCGGTTTGGCCATCTTTTCGTTCGCGCAATATATCTGCAATTTTCAAGCGCGCCCGTGCTATGCGTGAAGGTTTTACATCTTCGCTAATCATTGAATAGGAAAGGTCGAGCAGAATCACCAGCGCGTTTTGATTTTTTTCGACTGGTGTTGGGCGCTTAACCCAAGATGGGCCTGCAACGGCAATGCAGCTAATCATCCACGCAAATAATAAAACCCAAATTAAGGATTTTTTAGTCTGCACGGTTTTACCATCCAGTAAAAATGGCAGTAGTTCTGGCGCAATAAGTTGTTGCCATTGGTAGGCTTTACGTTTTTGTCGCCATAAAAAAATACTCAACACTAGCGCAGGTATAAGCGCCAATAACCATAGCGGGCGTAGCCAGTGAAATTGCGTAGTTATTAATGCGTACTGCTCATATAAGAAGTTCAAGATGCAACTCCTTGTTTGTTGGCCAGTTGATTGGCGCTTTTGTTAATGTTGTGGCGTATTACAGACGTGAATGCCCAAAGGAGACTAAGCAATAGCGCGGCTGCTAAGGGATAATAAAATAAACTTTTTATGGGGCGGAATTTTTCTTCTTCAGATTCTATTGGCTCCAAACGATTTAAGGTTTGGTGAATTTCATGCAGCTCCTCTAAATTGCGTGCGCGAAAATATTGGCCGCCGGTTTTTTCGGCAATGGCACGCATAGTGGGTTCATCTAAATCTGCCGATGGGTTCACTCGGCGCGAGCCGAAGAAGCCGTTATCTACAACCATTTCATCTGCACCAAAACCTATGGTGTAAATTTTCACGTGTTCTTTTTCAGCTAGCTCTGCCGCTTTAATCGGCTCAAGTTCGCCGGCAGTATTAGCGCCATCGGTTAAGACAATTAATACACGCTGTGTATCGGGGCGAGCACGTAAACGTTTTATCGCAAGACCAATAGCATCGCCAATCGCAGT
Source organism: Gammaproteobacteria bacterium (assembly GCA_005801205.1). Classification (GTDB taxonomy): domain Bacteria; phylum Pseudomonadota; class Gammaproteobacteria; order Pseudomonadales; family Cellvibrionaceae; genus Cellvibrio. Next base: position 25,140 of record SYDJ01000092.1, on the reverse strand, counting down.
TTGCTCACCAGCAAAACCAAGTTGGGCTTCTTGCAATAAAGTATTTACGGTTTGGCGATCATAAGTTAGTGGCGCTTGTAGATAAGCTTGAGTACCAAATAGCACCAATCCCAAGCGGTCACTCTTGCGATTTTTTACAAAATCGCCAACCACCATTTTTACGGCATCCACGCGCTGGATGGATTCACCTTGGTATTTCATGTCGTTGATTTTCATACTGCCGGAAATATCTACTGCGACTAATAAATCTCGGCCACTGTTCGGCATACTAATCGGTTCGCCAATCCACTGTGGGTTGGCAGCGGCGAGCACTAAGCCAGCCCAAATTAACCAAAGTAAAAAAGCACTAGCCAATTTTTTGGAGCGCAGAGAATGGGTTTGCGTTTCCAAGGTTTTTACTTGCGCAAAAAAAGGTACACGCAAAGCGGCATCTTCTTTTTTTTGTGCCGGCAATAGCATAACCAATAAGGGTAAGGGTAAAAGCGCCAATAACCATGGCCATTGCAATTCAAACATGATGCTCGGCCTCGCTGTTCTTTTTAATTTCTTTAGATTTTTTGGTGCGCTGCCATTGATTACGATGTTCTTTAATCCATAAAAGACTCAGCTGGTGCAGCGCAATGCGATCAAACTCTGGATTCTTTTGATAAGGGCCAATCAATAGCGCTGTACCTACACCTTGGCTAAATTGCGAATGGGTTTTTGTACATTGCTCATCTAGCCATTGCAAAAAATCATGGCCTTTTAAGCTGGCATTAAATTGATTGCCAAATCCACTCAGCGCTGTACGCCTTAAAATAACGCTCAGGGCTTGCAAGTATTCTGAGTTTTGTTCGTCACTGTGTTGCTTAAAGCTTGTATTTAATTCGGCAATAGCGAGTGCACGATAGGCATTGCGCGATTTGTTACGCTTAATAAAAAATACTAACGATGCTACACAAACAATAACAACCAGTAGCAATAGCCACCAGCCCCAAGCGGGCGGCCACAGGCCAATTTCTGCGGGTAAATGAATATCCTGCAGTTCTGCCAAAGGATCTGGTGCGCTAGCGTTAGTTGGTTGCATAGAAGTTTGAGATGGATCTTGTGAATTCATAAGCGGTTATTTTCTCGCTGCAAATCGTTCGCGCAATAATTGCTGCAGGTTGTCGGTGGTTGCATAAGAAAGTAGGGGGATCGCCAAGCGTTTTGTGCTGCGTGTTAAAAACGCTAAGCGACTGCTGTATGCGGTTTGATAAGCCTGTTGAAAGCGCGTTTCATCCGTTGGTAATTGCAAGCGGGCAGTGCCATCGCTTACAGTTAAGCGTGCATTACTTTGCAGCTGCTTTTCTAAAGGATCAAACACATGAATGAGCGTAACATCCGTATGCCGCGCCAGCTCAAATAGTTGTTGCTCGCAGCTTTGATCGTAATCATGAAAGTCACTCACAATAAATAAAGCGCAACCGGGTTTGGCAATGCGGCGGGCATCGTTGAGTAATGCGCTTAAGCTTTTGCTATTGAGTGCGGCAATGGGCGATTGCAATTGCTGATTAAATTCTTGCAGTTGATGCAACAATTCCAAGACCGCATGTTTGCTGCGACGCGGGCGAATATCGCGGTGTGCAGCATCGCCAAAAATTAAGCCGCCAATACGATCGCTATTATTCAACGCAGCCCAGGCTAAGTTCGCGGCTATATGTGCAGCCAACACCGATTTAAAACAGCGCTGACTGCCAAAGAACATAGGCGCACGTTGATCCACCAATACAAACACCGGGCGCTCGCGTTCTTCGCGATACAATTTGGTATGAGGTACTTGTGTGCGTGCGGTTACTCGCCAATCAATGCTGCGTACATCGTCACCAGCTTGGTACAAACGCACTTCTTCAAAATCCATTCCGCGCCCGCGAAAACGCGTGCGTTCTGCGCCGTTGAGTTGGCTCTTTACGGCGCGTTTTACAAACAAACGTAAATCCTGTGCGGCGAAACGCACACGCAAAAGACTGCTTAAATCTACATAAGCGCCTTTGGGATTTAGCTGCGCTAACTGCTCGCTTATTTTTAAACCGGATTGCTGCATAGTTATTTAGGTCTTACATTCAATATGCTTAAAAAAACGTTCACGCGCGACAATGTTTCAGAGCGAGCACCGATTTATGATCCGAAACCCTAAAGGCATGGATGCCGACAGGGAGCTACATGGACGTATTTATGCGTTTTCGGATCATAAAGCGGTGCTTGCGATACACAAGGTTGTGCGAGTTCATTCTTGTTTGATGATAACTCTTTACGATAAAGGCACAGCACTTAAGAGCTGGTCGATAACTTTATCGCTATTGATACCACTTGCTTCGGCTTCAAAACTCAAAATCAAACGGTGGCGCAAGCAATCGTGAATCACCGCCTGCACATCATCGGGGCTGACAAAATCTTTACCTTGTAACCATGCATAAGCACGTGCGCAGCGGTCGAGCGCAATAGTGCCGCGCGGGCTTGCGCCGTATTCCAACATCTCGCCCAAGTCTGCGCTGTAATGTGCTGGTCGGCGGGTAGCGTTAATTAATTGAACGATATATTCCTCAACGCTTTCTGCCATGTGCAACTCAAGAATTTCTTTGCGCGCGGCCATCAGTGTGGTTTGGGTAATGGTGGCTGGGGTTGCGCTTGGCACAGCAGCAGCTTCATTGCGCACCAGTTGCAAAATTCGGCGCTCAGCGGCGACATCGGGATAATCCACATTCACATGCAGCAAGAAACGGTCGAGCTGAGCTTCTGGCAGCGGGTAAGTACCTTCCTGTTCGATGGGGTTCTGGGTTGCCATCACCATAAATAAAGCAGGAAGAGGGTAGGTTTTACTGCCCACGCTCACTTGGCGCTCGGCCATAGCTTCTAACAAGGCCGACTGAACTTTGGCGGGCGCGCGGTTAATTTCGTCTGCGAGTACCAAGTTATGAAAAATCGGCCCTGGTTGGAATTCGAAGGTACCTTGCTGAGGGCGGTAGATGTCTGTACCCGTGACATCTGAGGGTAATAAGTCGGGGGTAAATTGAATGCGGTGAAAATCCCCTTCAATAGCCTGCGCCAAGGTTTTAATGGCTTTGGTTTTGGCCAAACCGGGCGCGCCTTCGACCAATAAGTGACCATCCGCCAAAAGAGCGATCAATAAACGCTCAACCAAGTGTTCTTGGCCAATGATTTGATCATTCATCCAGAGCTTTAGGGTTTGGATTTGCTGGAAATTACTCATACACAACATTGCCTTCAGGTTGAATCAAATAATAAAAAATTGAGAACTAAGGGCACTAGATTAATGCGTCATTTAAATCTAGTTGCGGCGCATAGACTGCCACATTTGGTGGCAGTTCCTTTTTTTTCAAGAGCCAGTTTGTTTTTCAAGAGCCGGTTTGTTTTTCAAGAGTCCATTTGTTTTATCAAGAACGAATGCGCACTGAATTTCACATTTATAGCCTGCGCGGGGCAGTGAATCGGCTGAATGCCTATTTATGGGCTAGTCTTAAAGCAATTGCGTGAATAATACGCTGTTTTAATCCATTAGGTTTGCAAGGAGTTTACGTGTGAATAGTCAATTAGTTGCCTCACAAGACATAGCCGCGTTTGTGCAAGATTTACGGCTGTTTGCAAGCGAAAAAATCCCAGCGAGTGAACTACAGGGATTCATTAAATTCACGGAATACTATTTTTCGCGCTTTCCGCTAGATGAGCTGGCTGGTCGTTATTTAGGCGATGTGTTTGGCAGTGTCTATCAGTGGTGGCGATACATTCAGCATTTTGACGGCGCACAGCCCAAGGTCAGTTTAATTAACCCCAAACTAGATGTAGAAGGCTGGGTTTGCCCGCATACGGTATTGGTGGTGCAACAACAGGATATGCCATTTCTGGTAGATTCTATTCGTATTGAGCTCAACCGCCGCAATATTGCGATTCATGCGATAAAAAGTACGGTATTCAGTGTTACTCGCGATGCCAAGCATCAATTAATGGATATTTTAGACGCTCCTAACCTTGAGCAAGCCTCTAGAAGAGAAGCCTTCGTCTATTTGGAAATCAATTTACTAACGCTTAAAGATGAGCTTGACGATATTGCTCAAACTGTGTGCTCGGTGTTAACAGAGTTGAGTGTGGTGGTGCGCGATTTTGAACCCATGTTGCAAGCGGTAGCCGCAGCAGAAGAAAACTTAAATCATGCGAGTAAATCGGTTACTGTGTCCAATGTCAATGAGAGTCAAGCCTTATTGGCGTGGCTACGCGATAGCAACTTTACGTTTTTAGGTTACAGCGAATACGAATTTGGTGAGCGCGAAGGTAAGAAATTTTTACGCGAGAAAGTGGATAGGCGGTTAGGGGTATTTGCCTACAAAGGTGGCGAGGCAAATTATGCTGAAGCAAATGATTTAAATGCTGGCATGGCGCGCTTCCATCTTGCGCCACAAGTGCTAACGTTTTCTAAATCATCGGTGCGTTCGCGCATTCATCGTTTGGCTTATTCAGATTATATTATTGTTAAGCAATTTAATGATCAGGGCGATGTAATCGGTGAAAAGCGTTTCCTCGGTTTATACACCTCCAGTGTGTACACTATGATGCCGAGTAAAATTCCATTAGTCCGAAATAAAGTCAGCAAAGTATTTGAGCGCACGGGTTTGAGTGCTCACAGTCATGACGGCAAAGCGCTGCAGCAAATTTTAGATACTTTCCCTCGCGATGAATTATTCTTAAGTAATAGCTCAGAGCTCTTCGATACAGTCACAGCTATAGCACGCATTAACGAACGCTATATGGTACGTCTATTTATGCGGCGCGATCCCTTTGGGAAATTTGTCAGTTGTTTGGTGTATATCCCAAGAGATGTGTTTACTACGCAAATGCGTTTAAGAATTCAAACGGTGATAGGGCAGGCGATTAACTCAACGGAATGCGATTTTAATACACATTTTTCCGAATCCATTTTGGCGCGGGTTCATCTGGTTTTTAAACTTGATACGCGCTTACCTCTCGACTACAGCCAAGAAAAGCTTGAACGGCAAATTCGTGAAATTTCCCGTTCTTGGGAAGATCATTTACAAGGTTCGCTGATTGAATCTTATGGTGAAGAAAAAGCCATGACTTTGCTGCATGAATTCCGCGATGCGTTTTCGTCATCCTATAAAGAGCATTTTGAATCGCGTACGGCCGTGCATGATATTGCTTCCATTGCCGAATTGGCGACCAGCGATGATATTGCCATGAGTTTTTATCAGCCGGTAGGTGCGGAGGCGAATATTGTTCGCTTTAAAGTATTTCGCAAAACTAAAACCATAGAGCTGTCAGATATTATTCCGCTTTTAGAAAATTTAGGTTTGCGCGTGCTATCAGAAAACCCTTATGCCATTCACAAAAAAAGCGATGAAGTAATCTGGCTGCATGATTTTAAATTGAGTTATAGTCTTCCCGGCATCATTGACGTACTCAGGGTTAAGGATATTTTCCAGCAAGCCTTTTCTGCGATTTGGCATAAGCGAACCGTAAACGATGCTTTTAATAAATTAGTGCTGAGCGCAGAGTTAAATTGGCGAGAAGTGTTTGTGTTGCGTGCTTACGCAAGTTATATGCACCAAACCTTGTTTACGTTTACCGAGCATTATATCGCCAATGCTTTAGTGAGCCAGCGCGATATTGCGCGCTTATTAACTAAGCTGTTTGTTACAAAGTTTGATCCTGCTTTTAATAACTCAGAAGAACAGCGTATCGAGAATATAAATCAATATCGCGATCATATTCTTACGAGTCTGAATGGCGTTAGCAATCTCAATGAAGATCGCATACTACGCCGTTTCTTGGCCTTAATGGATGGCAGCTTGCGCACCAATTATTTCCAATTGCAGGCTGACGGTAATCCGAAAGATTATTTGTCCATTAAATTAAGCCCTCGCTCCATTGCAGATATTCCTGAGCCCCGCCCACTCTATGAAATTTATGTGTATTCGCTGCGCGTGGAAGGTGTGCATTTGCGCGGCGGAAAAGTGGCGCGTGGTGGATTGCGCTGGTCAGATCGCTTGCAAGACTATCGCACTGAAGTTTTAGGTTTAGTTAAGGCGCAGCAAGTTAAAAATGCGGTTATTGTTCCTAATGGCGCGAAAGGCGGTTTTGTATGCAAACAGCCACCTCAAACCGGTGGGCGAGACGCTGTTCAGCAAGAAGGCATTGCCTGTTACAAAATTTTTGTGCGCGGCTTATTGGATTTAACGGACAACCTTGTTGAAGGTCAATTGGTGCCGCCAAAAAGTGTTGTACGCTACGATGAAGATGATCCATATTTAGTGGTGGCAGCAGACAAAGGCACGGCAACTTTCTCTGATATAGCTAACAGTATTTCAGCAGAATATAACCATTGGTTAGGCGATGCTTTTGCTTCTGGCGGCAGCCAAGGTTATGACCATAAAGGCATGGGAATTACGGCGCGCGGTGCGTGGATTTCAGTGATGCGCCATTTCCGCGAAAAAAATATCAATATTCAGCAAGAAGATTTTACGGTTGTTGGGATTGGCGATATGGCGGGCGATGTATTCGGCAACGGGATGTTGTTGTCGGAACATATTTGTTTGGTCGCAGCGTTTAACCACTTGCATATTTTTATTGACCCAGCGCCAGATGCTGCAAAAAGTTTTGTAGAGCGCCAACGCTTATTCACTACACCAAAAACAACGTGGGCCGATTACGATAAGGCGCTCATCAGTAAGGGCGGTGGTATTTTTAACCGCGATGCAAAAACTATTGTGATTACGCCGGAGATGAAACAAGTATTTGGTATCTATGAAGATCACCTTACGCCCAATGAATTAATGACCAGCTTATTAAAAGCGCCGGTCGATTTGATTTGGAATGGCGGAATTGGTACCTATGTTAAATCATCCCATGAAACTCACGCGGAGGTGGGCGATAAGGCTAACGATAGTTTGCGCGTAAATGGCGTCGAGTTGCGCGCTAAAGTGTTTGGAGAAGGCGGCAACTTGGGGATGACTCAGCGAGGCCGTATTGAATACGCGCTAAATGGCGGTGCTTGTAATACAGACTTTATTGATAATGCTGGTGGCGTTGATTGCAGTGACCATGAAGTCAATGTAAAAATTCTGTTAAACGATGTGGTCAGTAGCGGTGATTTAACATCCAAACAACGCAATCAATTGTTGGCGAGCATGACCGATAATATTGCGGACTTGGTATTAAAAAATAATTATCGCCAAACTCAAGCGATTAGTATTGCTGAGGTGGAATCTCTAGCGCGCGGTGCAGAATATAGACGCTTTATGTCGAATTTAGAAAATCAAAAAAGGCTGAATCGAAAATTAGAGTTTTTACCCGCAGATGATATTTTGCTGGAACGTCAATCGCATAGTTTGGGGCTGACTCGTCCGGAATTGTCCATTTTAATTTCTTATGCCAAGGCTGTGTTAAAAGAAGATTTGGCGGCAGATAATATTGCCGACAATGCCTATGTTGCCAAAGCGGTGGAGGGTGCATTCCCTGAAAGAATTGCTGCAGAATTTTCAGGGCAGCTCTATAACCATCGGTTAAAACGTGAAATTGTTGCAACCCAAATTGCCAATGACATGGTCAATAACATGGGAATTAGTTTTGCACAGCGCTTAATTGAATCAACGGGTGCAAGCGTGGGTGATGTGGCTAAGGCTTATATTGCTGCGCGTGATGTGTACAAAATGGAACAATTTATTTTGGAATTGCAGGCGCTGGATTATCAACTGCCTGCAAGAATTCAAAATGAACTAATGATTAATATGATGCGCCGAGTGCGTCGTGCGACGCGTTGGTTTTTGCGCAACCGCCGCAGCAATATAGATCCTGCAGTAGAAGTTGAATTCTTTGGCTCAGCTGTCGCTAGTATTTCAGCTCAATTGCCTGTCCTCTTATTGGGTGGGCAGCTGGAAGAGTTGCAAGGGCAATATCAACGCCTGCGAGAGAGTGGGGTGCCGCAAGATTTAATTGTGCGTGCGTCTTCAGCATCCTATTTGTTTTCTGGGTTTAGTGTTGCAGAAGCGGCAAGACGTAGTGGTCGTGATATTGCTGCTGTGACTCAGTTGTATTTTTTACTGAGCGATACCTTGAGTTTACCTTGGTTTGCCTATCAAATTGCGAATTTGAAGGTGGAGACTTTTTGGCAAGCTATGGCGCGTGAAAGCTATATGGATGATCTTGAATCGCAATTGCGTTCGCTTACCATTTCGCTGATTGAATGTACTAATGACTCAACCAATATTTCTGACTTACTTGATTCATGGAGCAGCCAACAATCTACCTTAATTAATCGTTGGAAAATGATGGTTAATGAATTGCAAGCTGCAAGCGGAACTGATTTTGCTGTTTTTTCAGTTGCTTTGCGTGAGTTGTTAGATTTGGCGCAAGCTACTCAGCATTGTGAGATTATTCTATAAATGCTACGCCTAAGTTGCGTATTTGATGAGGTTTTTTAAATGGATAGTTTATTGCATCCTGCTGTTGTACTTGCCAATAAAATGTCGTTTACCGCTAAGCTTTTTATCGCAGTTTTGATATTTCTTGTGCCTTTTATCGTTTTATTATATGTCACTCTGATGGATTCATGGACAGATATTAAGAAAATTGAACGGCAGCAGAATGGCTTGGAGATTATTGTTCAGCTCAAACCTATGGCTTTAGATGTAGCAAAACATCGCGGCAATATGGCGCAATATTTGTCGGGTGCTGCCGATAAGGAAAACACAATAGTGGCACTTGAAAAATCTTTTGATGAAAATCTTGATGCTTTAAAAAAAATAGCGACATTATATGATTATGACCTGGCAAACCTTAATGAGATGATTGCGCAATGGCAAGAGCTAAGGTTGGTTAAGAATAAATCTGCTTTAGGGGCTAAAAACTTCCAGGCTCATTCAGAGCTTGTGGAAAGCCTTCATCATATGATGGCGTTAGTAACTACTGATTTTGAGTTAATTATGCAAGATTCAACAACGGATCATTATTTGCAAAATATTATGGCCTTCAGTATTCCGGAGCTGCAGGAAGAGCTTGGGAAGTTGCGTGGTAAAGGAGCTGGCTCTCTATCTGATAAGACGCTTACCGCCAATGAAAAAGTTGTTGTTGGAGGTTTATTATCCACTGTTCAACGACTGAATAACTCTATCAATGAGGATATAAGCCTCTTATTTAAAGACACCAACGAGCAAGATAAATTAAGTAACGATCTGACCACTTATCGCAATCTTATTCAACAGTTCATTGCTGTCACCGACAAGCAAATAGTCGCTGCCGATGAAGTGACATTATCAGGTACCGCCTATTTTGAATTTGGCACCAAAGCCATTGAGGCATTAGGTGCGTTTGATAAGCAAGTTGCTGATGAATTTAATCAGCGCATACAGGCAAGGCATGATGAAAAATATTTCAATAATCTATTGCTTATGACGTTAGCGATCAGTATTACTGGCTTAGGTATTTATTTTTCATTGGGTATTCTTACATCGTTAAATACGAATGCGCAGCAGTTAAATCAGGCTTCACAAAAATTGAAAGAGGGAGATTTTTCAACAAAGATTATTATTGATTCCGAAGATACCATGGGTGATGCGGCTGATAAGCTTACAGATATGGTTGCCAGTGTGGCATTACTGCTAAATAACATTCAAAAATCGGCGCATGATGTGAATGAATTGTCGGTAAAAATTCAATCTGTGTCTGACAATAGTAAACACGAATTAGATCAACAAAATCTTCAAACCCAACAAGCCGCATCTGCCGCGACAGAAATGGCGGCTACCGTGCGCGAAGTTGCCAGAAGCTGTGCTGAGGTAACAAATGCAACGGATATTGCCCATGAGTCTGCTTTAGAAGGGCAAGCAAAAGTTAAGGCTGCCATTACAAAAATAAATATGCTGGGGGTTGATGTTGAAAAGGCAAAAACTATTATTAGCCAAGTGCAAAGCGACGTAACAGATATTAGTGCCGTCTTGGAGGTTATTCGTAGCATTGCCGAGCAAACCAATTTACTCGCATTAAATGCTGCCATTGAAGCCGCACGGGCTGGTGAACAGGGGCGTGGTTTTGCAGTGGTTGCCGATGAAGTGCGTTCGCTGGCAAAACGTACACAAGACTCAACTGCAGAAATTCGTGCGGTAATTGAGAAGCTACAAGTAGGTGCAATAAATGCGGTAAATATTATTCACCAGAGTTTTGTTGGCGCGCATGATTCGGTTAATAGCGCAATGAGTGCTGGGCAATCTCTTGACAAGATAGTGATGGGTGTAGATTTTCTGCGTGATTTAAACACGCAAATTGCCACAGCTGCAGAACAACAGGCGGCAGTGGCTGAGCAGATGTCACTCAACACTCAACATCTCAGCGACTCCTCTGAGAATATTTTAGGGCAAGTGGAGAAAACGGTAAGCTATAGCGCAAGCCTGCGTAAGAGTGCAATGAACTTACTTGAAAACACAATGAAATTCAAAACCTAAAATAAATTAGAATCTATGGAGGAAATGCGTTTTGCGTTCAATTATTGTTCCCTTAAAAATTCAGCCAGACGAGTTTCAGCGGCTTTATGAGGGTAACGTTAAAGATGTAAGTGCGCGCAGCATTGATGGGCTGCGCGTACTTTTCCCCGCCAATATCCTGCGGCCGTTTGTGACTCACTCAGGAATATCAGGTGTTTTTGCTATACATTTCTCGGACGATAACCGTTTTCATAGCATTGAAAAAATCGACTAGCTACACGGATTCCAGTATCCTGCGCGCCTTATTTAAAGCCATTTTGCTCGGGCGTTGGAGCCACCTCTATGTATTCACACATTCGCGATTTATTGTTCAAGCTGGATGCTGAAACCTCCCATGAATTCAGTTTGGATTTGATAGGTGCCGCTGAAAGGTTGCAGCTTATCAGCTTATGCTTACCCACCATTTCCGCCAACCCCGTAGAGGTTATGGGCATAACCTTCCCCAACCCTGTAGGCCTAGCCGCCGGTTTAGATAAAAATGGTGATTACTTCAATGCCTTGGGCGCAATGGGTTTTGGCTTTGTCGAAATCGGTACTATTACACCCAAGCCCCAAGCCGGTAATCCAAAACCGCGTCTATTCCGAATTCCTGAAGCTCAGGCCATCATCAACCGTATGGGTTTTAACAATAAGGGCGTCGATCACCTTGTTGAGCAAGTAAAGCGTCGCCGCTACAAAGGTGTATTAGGAATAAATATCGGAAAAAATGCTACAACTCCGGTTGAAAATGCAGCCGATGACTACGTGATTTGTATGCAAAAAGTTTATGAGCATGCTGATTACATTACGGTAAATGTGTCATCGCCCAACACTCACGGTTTACGCGATTTACAATTTGGTGATTCGTTGAATCGTTTGCTGGAAACCATCAAAAAAGAGCAGGGCAAATTGCAAGCGGAACATGGCCGTTATGTTCCCGTTGCAGTAAAAATTGCGCCGGATATGGATGGAGATGCCGTAGCGCAAGTTGCACACAGTTTATTGGCGCAGGGTATTGATGGTGTAATAGCCACCAATACAACCATTGGCCGTGAAGGCGTAGAAGACTACAAAACCAGCGCGGAAACGGGTGGTCTCAGTGGTTTGCCCGTGCGTGATAAGAGTACTCGCGTCATTCACGCGCTCTACGCTGAGCTAGGTGAGAAGCTGCCGATTATTGGTGTAGGTGGCATTACTGATGGAGCAAGCGCTGCAGAAAAAATTAAAGCAGGTGCAAAATTAGTTCAGGTTTACAGCGGTTTTATTTATCGCGGGCCAGCGTTAATTCGGGAGTCTGCCGAGGCAATTGCTGCGTTGAAAGGTTAAGTTAAAAAGAAAAAGGCCTCAATCATGAGGCCTTTTTTTGTAGCTCGATTTCGCCAATCAGCGAATTATTTTTTTTCAGAGATATCTATGTATTTTCGATCTAGTTGCTGATGCAATCTGGTTGATCAGCCGGCCGACGCCATGGCAGACATCGGTTGTAAATTGTTGAGTTTTTGAACTTGAGCCATTCGGTTCAGTCCATCCCATTGGTCTATGCGTGATTCTCGCCAGCCATTTAGCCATTGCTGTCGAGCTATACCGGTTTCGTGAGGGCATAAGCTTCGCGATCGACCGTCTATCCCGGCTTGGTAGCCTCTCGCGAATGCGCGTTCAGTTTGATCTCGTTTCTGACTTTTCATCCTATAAAGCACCTCTTTATCGAATCTATTAGATTACAAAGAATTAAAGTTATATGGACATCTTCAACGACTTGCTACAATACCTCCTCTTGGTTACCTAACATTCTTGGCTCCTGAACTTCTGCTGCCTAAACACAGATTTGTTACAGAACATGTAGTGTTCGACCAGTACAACAATAAAGGTTCCACTTGTGAACGACTTTGTTCTTCTAAATAAACCCATACATAGCACTCAAAGCTCTATTAATCGCATTTGACAATCTTATCCAAGTAAGCGTGCGTACAAACTCTAGCCAATTTGGCTTAAATTACCTGTAAATGGTTATTAAACTGGCGTTATCAATGACTCAATTTCAATTTTTCGCGACTTGCCCCAAAAGCCTTGAAGGTCTTTTATTTTCTGAACTCACTCAATTGGGTGCTACTGAGCTGCGTGAAACCGTAGCAGGTGTGTATTTTAGTGGCAGCATCGAAACAGCTTACCGCGTTTGCCTGTGGTCGCGGCTCGCCAACAAAATCCTCCTTCCACTCACTAGTTTCGATGTAAACAGTCAGGAAGACCTCTACGACGGTGTACGTGCTGTTGACTGGCAAGATCACCTTCGTCCAGATGGCACATTGTTGGTCGATTTTGTTGGGTCGAGTGATGCAATCCGAAACACCCAATTTGGTGCCGTAAAAGTGAAAGATGCCATTGTGGATTGCCTACGCGATGCCACAGGCGAGCGCCCATCGGTTGCAAAGCAATTTCCAGATTTACGCGTAAATGCTCGCCTTAGTAGAGATAAGGTTGTGGTTAGCCTCGATTTGTCAGGCGATAGCTTGCATCGACGCGGCTATCGCCTAAAGCAGGGCTGTGCGCCCATGAAAGAAAACCTTGCTGCCGGTATTTTGTTGCGCGCAGGTTGGCCGGAAATAGCCGCTGAAGGCGGTGCATTACTCGACCCTATGTGTGGTTCCGGCACTATTCTTATAGAAGCCGCGCTCATGGCGGCAGATATTGCACCGGGATTAATGCGCGTAAGTTTTGGATTTGAACGTTGGTTGAAGCACGACAACGCACTGTGGCAAGCCTTGCGCGATGAGGCCCATGAGCGTCGCCGAATGGGTTTAGAAAAAGACCTTCCAGAAATTCGCGGCTACGATGCCGACCTTAAAGTTATTCGCGCTGCGGAAGAAAATATCGTCACCGCCGAATTAGATCACTGGTTGCGCGTTAGCCGCAAAGAACTCGCCGAATTTAAAAAGCCCACACATACCGATATTAAAGCTGGCTTGGTGCTTAGCAACCCACCTTACGGTGAGCGCTTGGGCGAAGTTGAATCGCTGAAAATGTTATACGCGCATTTGGGCGAGCGCTTGCGCACAGAATTCCAAGGTTGGCGCGCTGGTGTATTTACGGGTAACCCAGAACTTGGAAAGCAAATGGGTTTGCGTGCCGATAAAAAATACAAGTTGTTTAACGGTACTATTCCCAGCGAATTATTAATGTTCACTATCGCCAGTGAAGCCTTTGTGCAAAGCCGTGTTGAACAAGACGATCGCTTTAGCCGCGACGATGAAAAACGTATAGCCGCTGAAGAGCGTGTGCGCGAAAGTAATCGCCAAGAGCAAGCTGATGCACTTTCTAGCGGCGCGCAAATGTTGGTGAATCGCTTACAAAAAAATCTCAAGCAGTTAGAAAAATGGGCGCGTAAGAACGAAATCAATGCCTATCGTTTATATGATGCAGACATGCCGGAATATTCTGCAGCGATTGATGTTTACTGTGGTCAAACTCAGCCAGGAAAACCCGAAATATGGTATGCCAACGTTCAAGAATACGCTGCGCCAAAATCAGTAGATGAAGATCGCGCCGCACAGCGCTTTGCGGAAATTGAATTAGCCGTTCCTTTTGCGTTAGATATTCCTGCGGCGCGAATCAGTTACAAGCAACGCCGCCGCAACAAAGGCACCCAGCAATACGAAAAGCTGACCGAACTGCCTACTGGCGATATGTTTAGCGTGCAAGAAGGTGCGGCCAAGTTACATATTAATATGTGGCAATATTTGGATACAGGTTTGTTTTTGGATCATCGCCCTGTGCGAAAAATGATTGCGACTATGGCGAAAGATACGCGCTTTTTAAATTTGTTTTGTTATACCGCGACGGCGAGTGTACACGCTGCTATGGGCGGTGCGCGTTATACCGTGAGTGTGGATATGTCCAATACTTACTTAAATTGGGCGCGCAAAAACTACGCATTGAATGGTTTAAGTGAATCCAAAAATCGTTTGGAGCAGGCCGATTGCTTAAAGTGGTTGGATGAAAATGAGCAACAATTTGATTTGATTTTGCTTGATCCGCCCAGTTTCTCTAACTCCAAGCGTATGGAAGATGTATTGGATGTGCAGCGCGATCATGTGGATATGATTCACAATGCCATGCGTGTGTTATCTGAAGAAGGCACCTTAATTTTCTCCAATAACTTGCGAACCTTTAAGTTGGATGCTGAAGCCCTGAATGCTTACACCATCAAAGATATAAGCGCGCAAACTATTGATGAAGATTTTAAACGCAACCCTAAAATACATCAGTGCTGGTTAATTACTCATTGATAATCCCCCTTTGAAAAGGGGGCTAGGGGGATTTAACGCTATGCGTGCTAAATTCAAATCTCCCCCAACCCCTCTTTGATAAAGAGGGGATTTATTTTAAAAATTACGTGTAACAAATCCCAACTTTACCTCTCTAAGCATTAACAAACCCATCCGTTAGATCCTCACAACAAGAGGTCGTCATGTTAATAAAAAAGCCAAGTGATATAGCTCCATCTGAAATCACTCCCGAATCTATTTATTTAGCGCGCCGCGATTTTATGCGCGGCACTATCGCAACCGGTGTTTTAGGCGCGGCGGCGCTCAGCTCACAACATCTATTAGCAGACCCAAGTTATGTTGCGGCTGACGCTGTTAATAAAGGGCCTGAGTGGTTAAATACTCAAATTGCACGAGCAAAAGCGGATTCGCAAAAGTTAAGTGAAACCCTAACACCCTTTGAACATGTGAGTGGGCATAATAATTTTTATGAGTTTGGTTATGATAAAACGGACCCCGCTAAAAAATCACAAAAATTTAAGCCGCATCCTTGGCAAGTTGAAATAGCAGGGCAGGTGGCTAAACCGGGGAAGTACAATTTAGAAGATTTGCTAAAGGGCATAAATTTAGAAGAGCGTGTTTATCGCTTACGCTGTGTTGAAGCTTGGTCTATGGTAATTCCCTGGGTGGGTTTTCCATTGGCAAGTTTACTTAAACGTTTTGAACCCAACAGCAATGCAAAATATGTTTCCTTTGTGACCTTAAAAGATTCAAACCAATTTCCAGCGCAGGCAAGTTCACTAAGCACGATTGATTGGCCTTATCGTGAAGCTTTGCGGATAGATGAAGCCATGAATCCGCTTACCCTCTTGGCGGTAGGTTTGTATGGCAAAACTTTACCCAATCAAAACGGTGCGCCGCTGCGTTTGGTTGTGCCTTGGAAATACGGTTTTAAAAGTATTAAATCCATCGTAAAAATTGAGTTCACTGAGCGTCAACCCAAAACTACGTGGAGCCAACTCGCGCCTGATGAGTATGGTTTTTACGCCAATGTGAACCCCAATGTAGATCACCCGCGTTGGACACAAGCTAAAGAGCGCCGTCTTCCCAGCGGTTTATTTAGTCCCAATGTAATCCCCACACAAATGTTTAATGGCTATGCCGATCAAGTGGCGAGTTTGTACACTGGGCTGGATTTGAAAAAATTCTATTAAATATTGAACGCGGTCAATCGAGGTTTAAACATGCCCGTTATTTGGCGAAGAGTTTTAATTTTTGCAGTAAGTTTGCTACCGCTGCTTTTTATTGTGTATAAAACTATTACCAATCAATTAGGTGCAGACCCAGCCAAAGCGATAGTTTTGTTTACCGGTACATGGGCTTTTTATTTTTTGCTAATTACTTTGTTGGTATCACCCTTAAAGCGGCTGGCGAATCAAAGCTGGCTTATGGCTCACAGGCGCATGCTGGGTTTGTTTACGTTGTTCTATGCTATTGCGCATTTGCTTTCTTATTTGATTTTTATTCTCGGTTTAGATTTTTCAAGCTTTGGGTCTGAGTTGGTTAAGCGCCCTTATATATTACTCACCATTCCCGCTGTTATTTTATTGATTGCGCTGGGCGCAACTTCAACGCAAGCCATGATGCGTAGGCTCGGGAAAAATTGGGTGAAGTTACATAAATCGATTTATCTCATCGCCATATTGGCGTGGCTGCATGTTTTGCTGCAGGTGAGATCAAGTTACGCCGATGCAGTTTTATTTGGTGTGCTTACGGCGTTATTGTTAGGTGTGAGATTGTATTGGACGTTGCGTAAGGCGCAAAGGCGTTAAAAACTTAAAATATCCTTCAGTTCCACCGCATTGCGGCGCGAGACTTCCAGTGTCTTGCCATCATTCATCGTAATTTCATAACCATCATTAATCGCTTCTTCAATACTGACAATTGCATGTAAGTTAACTACATATTGGCGGTTGACTCTGAAAAAATGGTTCTTTGGCAAGCGCTCTTCAATGCTGTTAAGTGATTTTTTAACAAAGGCATTGTCGCTACCAAAGAAAATTCGCACATGATTTTTGCAGCTTTCAAAGTAGCGAATAGATTCCAAATGTACCAAATGACATTTGTCGCCATCTTTTACAAACATGCGGCTGTTGATCTCTAGTGGTGGTTTGCTTGTGGTTTCTGGCTCTTTGTTATTAATATTGAGTTTATCTATGGCGATTTTAAGTCGTTCATCGCTAATAGGTTTTAATAAATAATCGATTGTATTGTAATCGAATGAACGAATCGCATACTCAGAGTAGGCGGTGGTGAAGATTATTTGCGGTGTGCAGTCTAACTTTTCTAATAATTCGAAGCCGCTTTCACCGGGCAAATGGATATCTAAAAAAACCACATCAGGCTGGTGTTCTTGAATAAGTGCTAGTGCATTTACACTGTGATCTGCTACTGCAACAACGTGGAGTTCAGGGTAAGCCTGCAGCATTTTTATTAAGCCCTCGCGCGCCAAGCGCGAGTCTTCAACCACTATTGCTTTCATTATGAAATTTCCTTGGGAATAATCAAGGTTACGATAAACTTATTCTGAGTTTTTTCAGTATCTAAGCTGCTTTCATCACCATAAAGAAGTTCAAGACGTTTGCGAATATTCTTCAGCCCAATTCCTGTGGTGGGAGTGGTAATTGCAATTTTATCTGGTAGGTCGTTACTAACTATAAAGTGAATACAATGTTCATCCTCTTGTGACCATACCTGTAATTCACCGCCTTTATGTATATTATCTAAACCGTGCTTAATCCCATTCTCAATCAGCATTTGCAATACCAAAGGTGGGATTAAATAGTGATAGTGCTCTTCAGGAATATTTAATTTAAAATTTAAACGATCTTCAAGTTGTGATTTTACTATCGCAATATAACGGTGAATAATGGTCACTTCTTCTGCTAAAGATACTTTTTCTTGCCTGCTACTTTCCAATGAATAGCGTAATATTTCCGATAAGGAAACTACCATGTATTCGGCTGACTTTTGATTTTCATTAATCATAAAACGAATATTATTAAGCGCATTGAACAGAAAGTGAGGATTCAATTGATTGGATAAGCTGTTGAGCATGGCTTCTTTAAGGTTGTGCTGAGAGCGTAAATATAGCAATTCCGTTTCTCTGACTCTTTTAGTGGATGTAATGCTGTTATAGAGAAATAGCCATGCGGATATAAATATCGTTGTTTGAATCCAATTGGCCATAATGGAACCCATTAGCAAAAGAGGAAGAGTGAGAGTAGTGCTGTGGGGAATAATATTGTAAGTAATTTCAGACCAAAAAAAAGACGACACTATTGCCGATAGAATTATGGAGATTGCCAAGCCTGCCAAAAGTGAAAATACAATGCCATATTCTACGAATTGTTTGCTTGAAAGTAGGTTCCATTGCAAGGTTTTAAACATATACCTAAATACTAAAACAGCAATCGTAAACAGCGGAAACCAAAATAAGTCAGCAAATAGAAGGGCGGGAACATAGTTATGAAATGGAATCATAACCACCATTTGCGTTGTCATGAGAAAAAACATGAACAGCCCATGATCTAGCCAAAACTTTTGATCGTGAGGGAAAAACAAAACCTTCATAGGCAGCACGCTAATTGTAAAGGGTTCTTAAACAGAGGCGCGCCTGCAGCGGCGCGCCCTTGGAATTTCAATTATTCTACTCAACCTGTTGCGTTAATGTTGAACTTTCTGGTTGTTGTGAGTTAGTGCTTTTCAGCTTCGGCGATGGGTAAGCTTAGCGAGCGTGGATACTTTCGCCCGTTGAGAAATTTACCTATGAATGTTGAGCGAACTAGATAATGGTAGCTGGTGAGTAAAAGCATACTGGTAATTGCAAGAACCAGTGAAAGTTTTATTGACCAATGTAAAGGCCAGCGCAACATCCAGGCTTCTAGTAACCATACGATTGGCAGATGGATAAGGTACATCCAATAAGATGCATCTGCAAGGTAGCGCCAGCGTGTATTTGGAGTGGCAAAATAACGCACTGCCAAACCGATAATGGCAAACATCCAACACCATTGCGCCAGTACGTAAGCTGCTGCGTAAAGTGCACGTTCCATATCGCTGAGTGTAATTGCAATAAATTTAGGCGTTATACCCCCTATATAAAGCGCTATAGAAGTTGCTGATAAAGCAATCACAAAATATAAAAGCCAATCTCTAGCAAAAAAATGCAAACAATTTTGTTGCCTATGTATCAGCCAGCCAAGAAAAAATGCGCCGCCATATGCCAATAGTGCAGGAAAATTAGGAATTAAACCCATAATAGGTGATGGAATTCCTTGCCATTGCACCCACCATGGACTTGCAAATAATGAGAGCGCAATGGGAGCAGTTAAGACAATGAGCGCCATGCGTGTTTTAATTAATGATTCAACGAAGCTGGATATTTTTGTACGTAAAATGTTATTGCGATCAAGGCGCTCTGCTGCGGAGCGCACTCCTATTGTCAGTGCATATATTATTAGCAACACATAAAGAAACCATAGCTGTGCCCAAGGTATAGGTGGGCCGATGATAGGAATGGGCGACTGCATGTTTGGTGGGCTTTGAATTCCAAGCTGCCTAACGCTCCAAATCATTGCGATAATTGTTAAAGGCACTACGATGAAAAATGCAGCGATTAATGGCAACGCAATACGTTGCAGTCGATTTTTTATAAATTTTTTTGTGCCGAGGCGCTGATGAAGCAAGCGCGCAAAAAAGCCGGCAATCATAAAAAACAATGCCATACGGAAAATATGAATAACAAAATATAAAATTCCCAATCCGGAACTTGTTGAGCCATAAGAAAAAGGCCAGCCTGGCATATATGGCATTATTGCGTGTAATAAAATACCCGCTAGCAACGCGCAGGCACGAAGCGCATCAAGTGAGTGAAAACGATCATTGTGCAACATGGTTTCTCCTTCTTATTAATTTGTATATAAATAGAAAAGACTTACCGCAAACGCGAGCGACAAAAACTGATATGCCAAAATTTCAGCTAAGGTTGTACGATAAATAAAATGATTTAACTGTATTGCAATAGCGGCGTTTGGTTTGTGTTGCTTGAGATTTGTGGCGGTAATTCCAAATGACGAAAAGTGTAATAGCGATTGACGCCGCTCAGGTGGAGAAGTATTTGCAAGGGTGGGAATAGATAAAAACAGGCACAGTAGAAAAACACTGGTCAATAGGCGCATCTGATTTCTCCACTCAGTTTGTCATTAGATTTCTGAAGTGAGAGATTAAATTAGGTGATGAGCTTGGTAGGCATAAAGATGCTGAGCGGTAAAAATCCAATATAAGTGGTTTAAAAATAGATAAGTTTTGTAGGCGTTTTTAGGGCGGTATAGCGAAAAGGTAAAGCGGGGGAGGGATCTAAGAGCTACCCATAACATGAGTAGCTCTTGGTAACTGATTAAAATCAGTCTTTAGCGCGAGATTTGTATTCGTGAGTACGGGTATCAATAATAATTTTATCGCCGATTTCTACGAATGCAGATACTTGAATTTCAGTACCGTTGGTCAAACGTGCTGGCTTCATTACTTTGCCTGAAGTGTCGCCACGAACAGATGGTTCGGTGTAAACCACTTCGCGGGTTACTGAGTTTGGTGGAGTAATAGAAATTACTTTACCTTCAAAGAAAACCGCTTCACAAACATCGTCCATACCGTCTTCAATGTAGGGAGCCATATCGCCCAACTCGTCTTTATCGAGTTCGTATTGCTCGTAATCGCTATCAACGAACACATAGCGCGGGTCGGCGTAGTAAGAGTAGGTCACTTCTTTGCGATCTAAAACGATATCTTCAAACTTGTCGTCAGCCTTGTATGGGGTTTCGGTCAAGTAACCGTTCAACAAGTTTTTCAGTTTGGTTTTAACAACGGCAGTGTTGCGGCCGGAACGGCTGATTTCTGCTTTTTGGATTAACCATGGTTGACCGTCGATGCTGATTACATGACCGGCGCGTAATTCTTGACCTGTTTTCATGATAACTCTCAATAAATGTAAATGGTATTAGTAATTCAAACCGATTGTTGGGATAAATTCGGGCGCTACTATACCTTTTTTAGTGGATTTCTACAGCGTTTTTTTAGCCCCGCTTTAATCGCAGCTACGCACTATGTTTGAGACTAAATCACCTAGCGAGCTTAGTGATTTACACCATTTATGGCCGTGTTGCTGCCAGTTTTGACGGTCTGCCAAGCAAGCATTCCAACTATTACTGCAGTCTACGCCTTGATTCCACTCATGCCAAAGTGCGGTAATTGAGCGTTGTAGTGCAGGACTCAAACCTTTCAGATAGTCCTGTAGAAACGCATCCAGCTTGATCATATGGATTCCTTCATCCTGCGGGTAGATATGCCAAATGAAGGGTTTGGCCGCCCATTGCGCCCGCACGAACGAGTCCTCGCCGCGAATAAAGTTGATATCGCAGGCCCAAAGTAATCGGTCGTAATTGGTTTGAGTCAAAAAGGGGATAACCTTAAGTCGCAGGCTGCCTTGCTTATGTTCATCGCCTTGGTTCAGGGCTTTGCCTAGGTGATTATTAATAGAAGGAAGAACTTTGCTCGCGGGGACAAGGCATAAAACGGGCGTTGGTGATTGAATCCACGTGTCTAATAAAGAGGCAATAGCCGTATTTTCGTAACCAAATAAAGAGACGATAAGTTGGTTTTCGGCAGGTTTAATCTCTAGATACTCCAAGAACTCCGCTCGATTTGCTGGGTTAGCTAAGAACTGATCACGCTCTTCCAACAAGCGTGCTTCCTTAATTAAGCCGCCGGTTTTGGTGGTGATGCCAGGAAAGAAAAACATCTTCTTTAAGCCGAGCTGAGGATGCATGGATAGTAAGCCGTGGCAGCCCTCGACCCAATCTTCCGCACTTAAATATTCCAAGTTAAACCAGTTGGGCGCGATAGCTCTACGTTTCATAGCCGTCAAATAGCTATCCGGCAAGTTGCAGGCAAAGGCTTCAACCACCACATCGGCAGGTTCAACCGCTGCATCGAAGTTCTCATGCCAAACACAGACCTCTACTTTTTCAAGCAACTGCTGGTCGGCGCTGATTGCGCTTGGCCAAATTTTAATCAAGGCATCAAGCTCATCCACCCACAATCGCACTTGCGTGGGATATTCATGGGCGAGCTGCCGCGCCAAGCGCCAGCAAACACCAATGTCGCCATAGTTATCGATTACTCGGCAGAAAATATCCCAGGTCTTGAGGTCATTTGCGGTCATTAGGCGGAGTTTCTTGCTGCTAATAAAAGGAGGGCGTTATTATGCGCAACATTTCTTCATTAGCGGTAAGAATTCATGGCATCCCTACAAGATCAACTCTTAAAAGCCGGTTTAATCGATACCAAAAAGGCTAAGCAGGCCAATAAAGAGAAACGTAAAGAAACCAATGTGGCGCGCCGTGCGCCGGAACCGGTGATTGATGAGGTGAAGCAATCTGCCGAACACGCTCGTTTGGAAAAGGCAGAGCGCGACCGCGAACTTAATCGCCAACGCAATGCCGAGCTTGAGCAGCGCGCGTTGGCGGCGCAGGTTAAACAACTGATTGAAAACCATCGTCAACCCAAAGGCGCTGGTAATGGCGATGTGGAATACAACTTTACCGATGGCAAGGTGATCAAAAAGATGCGCGTATCGCCGCTGGTGCTTGAGCAAATTGCGCGCGGTGTGTTGGCCGTTGTTAAGTTGGGCGAGGGCTATGAAGTGGTGCCGCGTATTGTTGCTGACAAGATCGTGTTGCGCGATGAAAAGTCGGTACTGGTAGCCAATGTTAAATCTCAGCAGCAAACTGATGAAGACGATCCTTATAAAGATTACGTAATCCCCGATGATCTAATGTGGTAATTGGTTTTTTAGGTTGACCGAATAATCACTTAAGGAATTCATTCGTTTGGAGGTCTCATGGTGTACCAGCATTCTGTGGGCGCTAATACCTATAAATTTAAAAATTTAAAAGATGTTATGGCGAAAGCTACGCCAGCGCGCTCTGGTGATTTCCTTGCCGGTGTTGCAGCAGAAACTTACGCCGAGCGCATGGCCGCAAGAATGTGCTTGGCAGAAATCCCGTTAAAAATGTTTTTGCAAGATGTCTTAATTCCCTACGAAAGCGATGAAGTTACACGCTTAATTATTGATAGCCACAATACGCAAGCCTTTAGCCGCATTAGTCATTTAACCGTGGGCGATTTTCGCAATTGGTTGTTATTAGATACCACTGACACAGCATGTTTAATGCAAGTTGCATCTGGCGTTACGCCAGAAATGGCGGCTGCGGTTAGCAAACTAATGCGCAATCAAGATTTAATTCTGGTTGCTAAAAAATGTACGGTAATCACGGCGTTTCGCAATACCATTGGTTTATCGGGGCACCTGTCCAGCCGCTTACAACCGAATCACCCTACTGACGATGCACGCGGTATCGCCGCTTCAATGTTAGATGGTTTGTTATACGGTTCTGGCGATGCCGTCATCGGCATTAATCCCGCGACTGACAGCTTGCCTGCATTGATGGATTTGTATTGTCTGGTGGATGAAGTTATCAATCAATATGAAATTCCCACGCAATCTTGCATCCTTACCCACGTGACCAATCAAATTCAATTAATTGAAAAAGGCGCGCCCGTTGATTTGGTGTTTCAATCCATTGCAGGAACCGAAGCGGCGAATAAAAGTTTTGGTATAGATATTAAATTGTTAGAAGAAGCACGTGCAGCTGCGCTGTCATTGAGGCGCGGCACTGTGGGCAACAATGTTATGTATTTTGAAACCGGTCAAGGTTCTGCGTTATCGGCTAATGCAAGTTTTGGTGTGGATCAACAAACCTGCGAAGCGCGCGCCTACGCCGTTGCTCGCCATTTGTCTCCGCTGCTAACTAACACTGTAGTGGGTTTTATTGGCCCCGAATATTTATACGATGGCAAACAAATTATTCGTGCCGGTTTAGAAGATCATTTTTGCGGGAAATTATTAGGCCTGCCGATTGGTTGCGATGTGTGTTACACCAATCACGCCGAAGCCGATCAAGATGATATGGATACGCTAATGACCTTGCTCGCGAGTGCAGGGCTTACTTTTTTGATGGGAATTCCCGGTGCCGACGATATTATGCTCAATTATCAAACCACCTCGTTTCACGACACCTTATACTTGCGCAACTTATTAGGCTTGAAAGCCGCGCCGGAGTTTGAACAATGGTTGAAAAAAATGAACATTATGGATCAACAGGGCAGGGTGCAAGCAATCACCCAACAGCACCCCATGTTGCTGAAAATGCCCAGCCATTTGTTGAAGCAGCTGTAGCGCAGTTTGAAGCAACGCTAGCGCAAGCTGACCCTTGGCAGCAGCTAAAAAGTTTTACGCGCGCGCGCATCGCACTCGGTCGTGCTGGCAGTAGTTTGCCCACAAGAGAGATTTTAGATTTCGGTTTGTCTCATGCCATGGCGCGCGATGCCGTTCACCTCGCGCTAGATGTTCACGCTCTAGAAACTACATTAAACGCACAGGGTTTGCGAACGATTCATGTTTGCAGCAAAGCAACAGATCGCGCCAGCTATTTGCTTCGCCCCGATTTTGGTCGTCGTTTAAATGAAGCCAGCCGCCTGCAGTTACAGCAGCTTAATACGGCGCCGGTGGATTTTTTAATTGTGGTAGGCGATGGTTTATCGTCGTTGGCAATTCATCGCCATGCAGCGCCATTAATTGAAGCAATCCACAGCATACAGCCGGAGCATTGGTCGTTCGGTTCTATTGTTATCGCTACCCAAGCGCGAGTTGCAATTGCCGATGAGATTGCTGAGATTCTTAATGCGCGCATGGTCGCCATGCTTATCGGCGAGCGCCCGGGCTTAAGCTCGCCCGATAGTCTTGGTATTTACCTTACCTTCAACCCTAACATCAGGTGTAATGACGCGGATCGTAACTGTATCTCAAATATTCGCGCAGAGGGTTTGAGCTATAGCGCTGCCGCAAAAAAGCTTATATGGCTCGCGCAAGAAGCGGCACGTATTCAAGCGTCAGGGGTGATGCTGAAGGATGAGAGTGACCACATAGAGCTGCCCGTTGTAAATCTCGAACTAGGTGGTTAATAACCAACCTGATATTAACGAGGTTACTGTTTCAATAGGTTACTCGCTTGCGCCAAATCAAGTAACACAAAACACCGAGTTTGCCTATTCTTAGAATCTGGCTTGGCTTGTGTCATAATGCCGCAACAATTACTACAGGCGACTTTCCTATGTTAGATATGTTTACCGGGCTTAGCTTTGCGTTTGGCCTAGCGCTGTTTTTGTCTATTGCCTTTGTATTGGCTTACGAATTT
>SYDJ01000091.1 GCA_005801205.1 Gammaproteobacteria bacterium | reverse complement strand
GCCTGGGTCAACGTTGATGTAAGGGTCGAGCTTCATGATGGTCACTTTTAGACCACGCGACTCAAGAATGGCGGCGAGTGATGCAGACGCAATTCCTTTACCCAAAGAAGATACAACACCACCGGTAACGAATATATATCGTGTCATTGAAAAACCTAAAGTCTGTAAAAAGGAGCAGCAATTAAGCAAAGCAGATGGAGATAAACGATCAAAAATGCACCCGTTGCGGGGCGTGAGGTTTATCTTTCAGGACGGGGCGCCAGTCTACCCGAAAGAGGTTGGTGGCTCAATGAAAAGGTTCTTTTATGTAGTAATCTTGGTTGGAGCCAAGGTAATACTTGCGAGACACGCCGTGAATCCATCCCTTCGCGCTCCCAGCGCTTCGGGAAACTTCCCACATCCATGTGGGTCGTCCCTATACGGAGGCTCGGCATCAACATCCATGTTGATGACGGTCTCGCAAATATCACCTTGACTCCACCCTGATAGATTTTTCCAACTCAGAGAAAGGGAAAAACGGCTAATTCGGTTGCTTTCTGCAGCTTAAGCGAAACCCAGCACCTTGTGCCTGAAACCCTTCGCAAACCCATAAATCAGCAACCGCCACTAAATCATCATTGCTGTAGACCAAAGGCAGGGTTTCCCGCAGCCATGGCTCTACGCCGTAATCTTGTAATAGACGCTTGAGTGTTTGGGAATGGGCGCGACCAGCGGGACGACAGCGTTCGCCGCCCTGCCTGAAACGCAGGTGTAAATTGGGCAAATGACGATTTAGCAAGGGCTTATCAGAGGACTCAAGGCGCTCGAATGTAAATAGAAATCCACTAGGGAGGGCGATTGTGGGGGCAAATTCTAGCGGCGAATCAGGAACGCGCGGCAAATCGGCCAAAGGTAAAGCATAGATGCGCTGACGATAGACACGCAGAGAAACATCGCCCCACGTCACCTGAGTTTCAGCATCTTGGCGACCGCCGATAATTTGTTGTTCGATTTGTTGAAGGTGCTGCTGCTCGGGCGTACTTAAGCCCTGCCCGCGCAACCAAGTACGGATCAGGTTATGGCGACGAGCGACCGATAGAGATTCGACATAACCCAAGCTAATACTGGTGCCGACCACGGCGGGTTTGCAATCTGCTAGCACCAAATCCTGTGCGGCGAGTTCTTCAATTAAGGATTCGTTAGCCGCACACAACTCTGCAGTTTGCTGCCACTTACCTGCAAATGCTGGCCAGCGCTCACGCAATAAAGGCATAACTTGGTTGCGCAGGTAGTTACGGTCATAGTGGTCATCGGCATTGCTTTCGTCATTTACCCAGATCAAATTCTGAGTGCTAGCGTATTCCTCCAGCTCGGCGCGGCTAAAGTGGAGTAATGGGCGAAACAGTGTGCCCTGTCCTAAAGATCGCTCTTGCGCCATAGCCGCTAATCCACGCGGGCCTGTGCCGCGCATTAATCGCAATAATAAGGTTTCGGTCTGGTCGTCGGCATGGTGTGCGGTTAGGAGGTAATCGCCACTCTTTATATGTTGCTCAAAAACGGCATAACGCGCTTCGCGGGCGGCATCTTCAATTCCACGACCCTTGTTTTTTACATCTACTTTTACCGCCGTAAAAGCGATATTCAGCTGAGCACACAGATCCGCGCAGTGTGCTTGCCACGCATTGGCGCTGGGGGAAATTTGGTGATTGATATGCAGCGCATGAAGCGTGACAGGTAAATTCAAAGCCGTTAGCGAATGCAGCAAAACACAGGAATCTAAGCCGCCAGACAAGGCAACCCACCATGTAGCTCCATTAGAGACTTGAGAACCCTCAGGTTTTCTATCCAAGTGAGGCAAAAAAGCGGTTAGGCGGCTGGGCGAGAATGTCATGAAGTGCACTTAATGAATTAAAAGGCCATTAAATCTGAAAACAGCTT
Source organism: Gammaproteobacteria bacterium (assembly GCA_005801205.1). Classification (GTDB taxonomy): domain Bacteria; phylum Pseudomonadota; class Gammaproteobacteria; order Pseudomonadales; family Cellvibrionaceae; genus Cellvibrio. The sequence goes on along the minus strand of SYDJ01000091.1, from coordinate 2,958 downwards.
AAATAAAAACTACTGAATTAAAAATTGCCTAAAGGCCTAAAAATACTGCACGCAACCAACTTCAGATAAAGCCATTTGTGCTTGGGCAAAGTAACATATACCCAAAATAATTTATAACATAGAATAGGCTTGAATTTCATCGAATCGCGGCTCAAGACAACATGATACAAATTCGTTATTTTTTGCTTTTTATTGCCTGCATTGCGTTTACTACAGCCGCATGGCTAATGGCTGAAAATGTTTACTATAAAAGCCAAGGCGAAAGGCACTCAGCCGTCGTCGTTAAAACCTGGCATGAATCATCCGCCGATTTTAATTATTTAAAGAGTAGATTGACACACTACAGGCACACCAATCATGCAGAAATTGCACTCATTGACAATGTGCCAGCACCAATAGACGCAGATGCTTTGGACACAGAAAATCAAACATCAACTCCACTCTCAAACAGCGATATTAAAAGTCAATTAGCAGAACGATTCAAAAAAAACCGCGAAGAGCTTAATAAAAAACTGCAAACCCTTAAGGATTCACTTAAACCTATCGCAATACCTGAAAATGCCCCGAGATACACTATTGCTAGAATTTCTGACAAGGATGCCAATCATTTATATGCAGGAAGAAAAATCAATGTGTTTATTCTAAATCAAGACGCCAAGCTAGACACTCAAGTTGAGAATCTCTGGTCAGAGCGCGAACAAATTCTGATATTGCTTGGCATTGTATTACTACTGCTTTCTTTCGGATTAAAATTTATAAAACCTTCCTAACTATCAAATTTCCCACGAATTAGACACATGGACAATTAAATGAAACAGATCCATGCCTACGGACAATGGCCATCACCCATCTCCGCAGAAATGCTCACCCAACAAAGCGCGAAACTTAGCGAAGTACGTTGTTGCGATGAAAGCGTTTTCTGGCTGGAATCGCGCCCTTCGGAAAAAGGGCGCAATGCTCTGGTGGAATTATCGGCAGCGGGAATAACAAGCGAGATTTTACCCGCACCGCACAGTGTTCGCACGCGCGCCCACGAATATGGTGGCGCAAGCTATTGGGTTACCGCTGAACGTATTTTTTGTGTGCTGGATGCAGACCAGCGCGTTTACACCCTTGACCGCAACACACATGCATTAACACCACTCTCACCTGCAGGCAACTTTCGCTACGCCGATTTTTCGTGGGATGAAAATCGCCAACGCTTAATTTGTGTGCGTGAAGATCATTCCCACGCAGTTCATGCACAGACAGATCACGAAACCAAAACAGAAGAACGCAGTGAAATAGTGGCGATTGATTTAAAGGGTAATGTAACCATTTTAGTTTCCGGCGCTGATTTTTACAGCAACCCACGCTTAAATCCCACGGGCGATAAACTCAGCTATTTATGCTGGAACCACCCACAAATGCCGTGGGATGGTACTGAATGTTATTGCACAGATATAAATGAAACAGGCGAGATTATTTGTACGCAGTTGATTGCAGGCAGTAAAACTGAATCTGTTTTTCAACCGCAATGGTCGCCAGCGGGCGAATTGTTTTTTGTTTCTGACCGCAACAATTGGTGGAATATTTATCGCTACAGCAAAACAGGCGCAGAGTGCGTGTGCGATATGCCCGCCGAGTTCGCCACCCCGCAGTGGGTGTTTGACATGAGCACTTATGGTTTTTTAAACGCGCAAGAAATTTTCTGTTGCTTTAGTCAACATGGTCAATGGCTATTGGGGTTAATTGATCTCGTATCAAAAAAACTTAAACCAATTCAACATGAATTTAAAGATATTGCTGGTGTTCAGTGCAACAATGAACACGCCTATTTCTTTGCAGCAAGCGCTACGCAATCAAATTCGCTCTATTGTTCTCACAAGCAAATAATTAAACCACTAATCCCCACCAATAACAGCTCATTAACGCAAGACGATATTGCGCAACCGCAAGCTATTAGTTTCACCACTACGGATAATGAAATCGCACACGCTTTTTATTACGCACCTAAAAACAAACTTAACGCTGCATTCGAAAACACCCTGCCACCATTAATTGTGATGTGTCACGGCGGCCCAACAGGTGCAACAGAAACCTCGCTCAATCTCAAAATTCAATTTTGGACAAGCCGTGGCTTTGCAGTACTAGATGTTAACTATAGAGGCAGCACAGGTTATGGACGCCAGTATCGCGATAGATTAAAAAACAATTGGGGCATTACCGATGTAATTGATGTTTGCAGTGGCGCAAACTGTTTAATCGAGCGCGGGCTTGTCGATAAAAACAAAATCGCCATTCGCGGTAGCAGCGCTGGCGGTTATACGGTACTTGCCGCCCTCACCTTTGGTGATATTTTTAAAGCAGGTGCAAGCCTTTATGGCATCGGTGATTTAGAGGCACTCGCCAAAGATACCCATAAATTTGAAGCACATTACTTGGATTCTTTAGTAGGCGAATATCCGAAAGAGAAAGCAATTTATCACGCGCGCTCGCCCATTTACCATATTGATCAATTAAATTGCCCGGTGATTTTCTTGCAGGGCTTAAAAGATAAAGTGGTTCCTCCTACACAAGCAGAAACTATGGTTGCAGCACTCACTAAAAAAGGAATTAAAAACACCTATGTAACCTTTGCGGAGGAAGGTCATGGGTTTAGGCAAGCAGAGAGTATTCAACAAGCGATTGAAGCAGAGCTGAGGTTTTTTTTGGAAGCCTTTAACTAAAAAGAAAAATGCCATCAAAAGAGACCTCCAGCTCCCCTAAACGTTTTAGATCGAGCAAGCGAACCTCACAATGGACACCCTTGCTAGGCTAGCGCTTCCTACTCGCGATGCACACAGAGGACTTTCACCTTCCAGATTGTCGCCATGCACGGCGCATAAACAAAAAGGCCTGCATTTCTGCAGGCCTTTTTTTACTTTGCATTTGGTAACTCTTTGAGTTGGTACCCGTGGTCGGACTCGAACCGACACG
>SYDJ01000090.1 GCA_005801205.1 Gammaproteobacteria bacterium | reverse complement strand
GATCAAGGCGGCGCAGAACAATTGCTCGGTCACGGCGATATGCTGTATTTGCCCTCCGGCACCAGCGTACCCATTCGTGTTCACGGCGCTTTTGTGGATGACCATGAAGTACACCGCGTGGTGGCTGATTGGAAAAAACGCGGCACACCGCAATATATCGACGGCATCACCGACGACAGTAATAACTCTATTCCTGTTCCCGGTATTCCAAGCGAGGGCGGTGAAGAAGGCGACAACGGCGAAAGCGATGCGCTTTACGATGAAGCCGTCGCATTTGTGCTGGAATCGCGCAAGGCGTCTATCTCATCCGTACAACGCAAACTCCGCATCGGCTACAACCGCGCCGCACGTTTGATTGAAACTATGGAAGCGGCAGGTGTGGTCTCCTCGGCGGGGCATAACGGAAATCGTGAAGTCTTAGCGCCGGGTGGGAGAGGGGATTATTAACCCCCTCGGCAACTGCATCCTGCGTGGCTCTACCTCCCGCATCCATGCAGTCGTCCCAGCCTCCCCCTTCACAAAGGGGAGGAGCTTATTAATTCACGCATGGTACCCATTCGGTGCCAGTTCAGACTGGCTTAGTAAAATATTGGCTCCATCTTTATATTCGTGAAAGCGAATAATCCATTTATCGGAATTGTTATGAAACTCATTTTTCGCTTAATCACATCTCTATTAATTTTCAGCGTCTTCGCCGCCCACGCCGACGATCAATCCCCCGCGCAATTACGCAAACAACTTGACGCCATGAACACCCTGCAAGGCAGCTTCGTGCAAACCCTGTTTGATAAAGACGGCAAAAAGCAGGATGAGCAATCGGGTACTTTTGTCATGCAGCGCCCCGGTAAGTTTTTTTGGAAAACCGAAACACCTGCGCCGCAATTATTAATCTCCAACCAAAAGACTATTTGGCTTTACGATCCAGATTTAAATACCGTTAACGAGCGCCCATTCAGCGATGACTTGAAAAAAACGCCGGTACTTTTATTGAGTGAAGACGTAGACAAGCTGCGTAAAAATTTCACCATCAATCGCTCACAAGCCGACAAAGCGGAAAAATTTTCAGTTACGCCAAAAGTGACTGAAGGCTTATTTCAAGAGTTGTTGTTGGTGTTTGTAGATAACCAACTCTCTGAGTTTTCTATTCGTGATAGCCTCGGTCAGCTCACGCACTTTACGCTGAGCAATGTTAAACGCAACCAAGCCATTGACGAAAAACTCTTTAATTTTGTAGCACCAGCCGGCGCAGACATTATAAAAAATCAATAGTATTAAAAACTAATGAGTGATTTGTTTAGTTCGCATCAAGGTAATTATCAGCCGCTTGCCGCGCGTATGCGCCCGCGCAATCTGGATGATTACATTGGCCAAGAGCATTTGCTCGCGCCGGGTAAACCGCTGCGTGAAGCTATAGTGCGCGGTCAATTGCACTCTATGATTTTGTGGGGGCCGCCGGGTGTGGGTAAAACGTCGCTCGCAAAATTATTTGCTGAGCAGGCACATGCTAGGTTTGAATCGCTCTCTGCCGTTTTATCGGGTGTAAAAGAAATTCGCGCGGCTGTTGCGGTCGCGCAACAAGAAAGAATGTCTGGCCGAAAAACGATTTTGTTTGTGGATGAGGTTCACAGATTCAACAAGAGTCAGCAAGATGCTTTCTTACCCTACGTGGAAGATGGCACTTTTATTTTCATCGGCGCGACCACTGAAAATCCTTCCTTCGAATTAAACAACGCATTGCTCTCGCGCTGCCGTGTATACGTATTGCGCGGCTTGCAGCCAGAACAATTGCAGCACGTGCTGCAACAAGCGCTAGATGATAAAGAGCGCGGTTTAGGCGCGAGCAATATCCGTATCGATCCCGATAGCCTTATGACGCTTGCGCAAGCCGCCGATGGCGATGCGCGTAAATCGCTTAATCTCCTTGAAATTGCTGCCGACTTATCAGAAGAGAGTGCGGATGACGAAGGCGATCACAAAGTCATCAACGAACATGTACTTGCAGAAGTGCTCGCCAGCGATGTGCGTCGTTTCGATAAAGGCGGCGATATTTTCTATGAACAAATCTCCGCGTTGCATAAATCCGTACGCGGTTCATCGCCCGATGGCGCACTCTATTGGCTTGCCCGCATGTTAGATGGTGGCTGCGATCCACTTTATATAGCCCGCCGCGTAGTGCGTATGGCGAGCGAAGATATAGGCAATGCCGACCCGCGCGCCTTGCCGCTCTGCCTTGCCGCGTGGGATGTGCAAGAGCGCCTCGGTAGCCCAGAAGGTGAGCTGGCCATCGCCCAAGCCGTGGTTTATCTCGCGGCAGCGCCCAAAAGTAATGCTGTGTATAATGCCTTCAACCAAATTATGGCCGATGTTCGCTCGCAGCCTGCATACGATGTGCCCATACACCTACGCAATGCGCCGACCAAGCTCATGAAATCCATGGATTACGGTGCCGAATACCGTTATGCCCACGACGAACCGAGTGCTTATGCAGCGGGGGAAAAGTATCTGCCAGAAGAGTTGGCGGATGCGAGTTACTACCAGCCCGTCGAACGCGGATTGGAATTAAAAATTAAAGAAAAGCTCGCGCATTTTCGCGAGTTAGATAAACAAAGCAAAAAGCAGCGGTATAAAAATAACCCCCTCCCAACCTCCCCCTTCAAAAAGGGGAGGAGCTAAAAATCCCCCCTTGAAAAAGGGGGCTAGGGGGATTTAAGAGTTTCAAATCCCTCCTAACCTCCCTTTGTCAAAGGGAGGGACTTGGTATTCACTCCGTAATAAGATCGGAGTAGAGTCGGCTCCTCCCCTTTTTGAAGGGGGAGGTTGGGACGACTGTATGGACACAGGAGGTAGAGTCACGCAGGATGCAGTTACCGAGGGGGTGTTGTTAAGATGAGACTTCAAATGATGCAATGGCTAATGATCGCAATCGGCGGTGCTCTCGGCTCAATGGCGCGTTTCGCGGCCGTGGGCTATTTAACGCCCATGCTGAATTTCCGTTTTCCCATTGGTACTTTTATTGTCAATATTGTCGGTTCGTTCTTAATCGGCGTTGCTTATGTAGTGTTAGTTGAAAAAGCCGTGTTGCCTAGCGAATGGCGTTTGTTTTTTATCACCGGCATTTTGGGTGGTTTTACAACCTTCTCTGCGTTCTCGCTGGAGATGTTACAAATGTGGCAAGAAGGTCATGTATTGATTTCGATTTTTTACGCAGCAAGCTCGGTGGTTTTAGGTTTGTTGTTTGCGTATGTGGGTATGCAGCTAACGCAAAAACTATTTTAGTTATTTGGTCGATTTAGTAGGGAGTCGTCATCCTCGCGCAGCGGGGATCCAGTGACTTTAAACTAATAGCAAAGACGCTGGATCCCCTGCGGGGATGACGAGAAATAAACTTTCATTTTTACAACTTAATATAGAAAATTACTCATCATGTTAGATTCAAAATTACTCCGCAATAACCCCGAAGCCGTTGCCGCTGCCTTAAGTAAGCGTGGCCTTGTATTAGATGTTGCGCGCATTAATGCGCTAGAAGAAACGCGCAAAGCCATTCAAATTAAAACCGAAGCGCTGCAGCAAGATCGCAACACGCGCTCAAAAGCCATTGGTAAGGCCAAACAGGCCGGTGAAGATGTGGCGCCCTTGATGCAAGCAGTCGAAAACATCAAGCAAGAATTAACCAATGCCGAGGCAGAGTTGGTAAAAATTCAAGCAGAATGGGATGAGTTTGTAAACGCAATTCCCAATACACCTGCAGACGAAGTGCCTGAAGGCAAAAGTGATGAAGATAACGTAGAAGTACGTCGTTGGGGCATGCCGCGTAGCTTCCATTTCCCCATTAAAGATCACGTAGACTTGGGTGCGGATTTAGGCGGTTTGGATTTTGAAGTCGGCACAAAAATTACCGGCACTCGCTTTGCAGTATTGCGCGGTGGTGTAGCGCGTTTGCATCGCGCGCTTGCACAATTCATGTTGGATATGCACACCAATCACCATGGCTATGAAGAAGTTAACGTCCCGTTTGTGGTGAACCGCGATTCTCTATTTGGCACAGGGCAATTACCTAAGTTCGAAGAAGATCTATTTAAGCTCACAGATGACCGCGAATTCTATTTAATTCCCACCGCAGAAGTGCCTGTAACCAATATCTACCGCAATGAGATTGTGGAAGATGCGCAATTGCCCATTAAATTAGTGTGTCACTCACCTTGCTTCCGTTCAGAAGCGGGCAGCTATGGCCGCGATACCCGTGGCATGATTCGTCAG
>SYDJ01000089.1 GCA_005801205.1 Gammaproteobacteria bacterium | reverse complement strand
GGTAGTTGCCAATAACATCTAGGCCGACGAATAACCAACCTTTCTCGCGTAGAGTTGGCGCGACTTGGCTGACAATCCAGCGGTCTTGATCGGAGAGTGGTTGGGCTACACCTGTGCCGCCAGCGGCGAGGTTGCCACGGGTCTCGCCTTTGGCGGGAATGCGTGCCAAGCAGTAGGGTACGGCTTCACCGTCAATCACCAAAATGCGTTTATCGCCTTCGGTGATTTCGGGAATGTAGCGCTGCGCCATAATGGTTTGGGTGCCCATGTCGGTGAGAGTTTCAAGGATCACGCCGACATTGGTGTCATCCTGACGGCAGCGGAAGATGCGGCTGCCACCCATACCGTCGAGCGGTTTAAAAATAACATCGTTGTATTGGCGATGAAACTTGCGCAGCTTAACGGCGTCACGGCTTACCAAGACCGGTGGGCAGCACTGTGGAAACTGGGTAGCAAAGACTTTTTCATTGCAGTCACGCAGGCTGCGTGGGTCATTTACAATCAGGGTGCCTTGTTTCTGCGCGGCTTCCAAAATGTAGGTGCTGTAGACGAATTCGTTATCGAAGGGAGGGTCTTTGCGCATTAAGATGACGTCTAAATCACTTAACGGGCGATCCTCATGCAAACCCAGCGTGTAATAGTCATCGGGGTTGTTGCGCACATTGAGGCTGCGCGTAGTGGCGCGCGCTTCTCCTTGCAATAAATAGAGGTCGCTTTGTTCCATATAGTGCAGATTCCAGCCGCGCGCTTGAGCTGCCAGTAGTAAGGCGATACTGGTATCTTTATGGAATTTGATCTTGGCGATGGGGTCCATCACTACGCCGATATTTAGCGTCATTAGAGAATCTCACTTACGAAGTTTGCGGTTGTGGAAAATGCGGCCTAAAGTTAAGTCCTAAGTGCGTTTAAAGCAAGGGTATTGCGCACACTTCTGCGATGCGATTTAGAGGGTGTTGAATCCAAAAATTGGGAAGAGATTACCCATGCTTTCAAGTAGTTATGGCCAAACCTTAAAAACTGTGTTAAAAGTTTATTTCGCGTATATTTAAGACTACTATAAATCAGTAACGCACGGTTTTTTCGCTCATCAGCCCGTTCTATAAGCGCAATTTACCGGTTCTGGCGCAAGATCGCATAACAAAGGCAAAGGTCAGAGAGTATGGACGTAAGTTTAGAAAGCTTGAAAGTAATGGTTATTGACGATAGCAAAACCATTCGCCGCACCGCAGAAACCCTTTTAAAGAAAGCCGGCTGTATGGTGATTACCGCCACCGATGGCTTTGATGCATTGGCAAAAATTGCCGATAGCCGCCCCGATATTATCTTTGTTGATATTATGATGCCGCGTCTCGATGGTTACCAAACCTGCGCGCTTATCAAAAATAACAGCGAGTTCAAATCTACTCCCGTCATTATGTTGTCCAGTAAAGACGGCCTGTTCGACAAGGCCAAAGGCCGTATTGTTGGCTCGGATCAATATCTCACCAAGCCTTTCAGTAAAAGCGAACTGCTGGATGCCATTGAAACGCACGTGAAGCACGTGAAGGCTTCCTAAGCTAAAGGCACCTAGATTATTAAAACACTTAAAGGACTGCCAACCTTAACTTTACGATTTAATTTGGAGCAGCTATGGCTCGCGTACTAATAATTGATGACTCTCCAACCGAAACTTACAAGCTAACCACTATGTTAGAAAAAAGTGGCCACGTGGTGTTAACTGCCGAAAACGGCGAAGCAGGCGTAGCTATGGCGGTTAAAGAGCGCCCTGATTTGGTGTTAATGGATGTAGTAATGCCTGGCCTAAATGGCTTTCAGGCAACTCGTCAGTTATCAAAATTACCTGAAACAGCACATATTCCCGTCATCATAGTAACGACTAAAGATCAGCAAACTGATCGTGTTTGGGGTATGCGTCAAGGTGCTAAAGCGTATTTATCCAAGCCGATTACGCCCGATGTACTTATGTCGGCCATGGCTGAGGTGATGCGTTAAGTGTGGCGTTCCAATGCAACCTTAAACCGTCACACACAATAATTATATTTCCGCGCCGCTGCGCCTAGCGCACGAATTGCGGATGAGATGGATGCTGTTATGTCAGAACCTCAAGCAGCCTTCGAGGCACTAATCAATCTCGCTCAGCGCAGCCGTGCTGCTGCGCGTGGTTTGCCTGCGCAAACGGATATTCGTCCATTATGGAGCGGTATTGGTTTCTCTTTGATGGGCGCTTATTTTGTAGCGCCTATTGGTGAGGTGTCGGAGATGCTCGAAGTCCCCAGCTTTACCCATTTGCCCGGTGTACAGCCTTGGGTAAAAGGTGTCGCCAACGTGCGTGGCCGACTTTTACCTCTATTTGATCTCGCCGCTTATTTCGGTGACCGTTTGGTGGGTGGCCGTAAGCAGCGTCGCGTGCTAATTCTGGAAACTGAAACCCTCTATTCCGGGTTGATGGTTGATCAGGTATTTGGCATGCAACATTTCCCCATGGATGAATACAGCGAGCAGGCTGGAGCCGTAGCAGAGAATATATTGCCTTTTGTGACGGGGAGTTACCCGTTAGGGGGGCAGCAGTGGTCGCTCTTTAGGCCGGCTTTATTGGCGGAAGATCCGCGCTTTATAAATGCAGCCAAAAGTTAATGCAGTGAGTAGCTTGGTTTCAAGTGAGTTCGAGTTTCACCCCCTTGGATAAAAATTAAAACGTAGAGTTGGTTAGGAGTACTTAGATGAAAGCAGATTCAAAAAGTCTCGTTGGAGCCTATAAAACAAGCCCCAATGTGGTTTATGCGGTGGTGCTAGGCGCATTGTCGCTCATCGCCTTTTTCGCGACGGGCTACATCGTCTATACCGACGGTGGTAATGACCAACGAAATCTACAACAGGTTTCGGAATTGCGTGCGCAAGCTTACCGACTCACGTCTCTATCGCGCGATGCAACCTCAGGCAGTGAAAAGGCCTTTGGTGAATTGGCCAACGTGACATCTAAAATGGATGCGACGTGGAGTCAATTACTGAGTGCCGATCCACGTACGGCGGACGAGCTTAAGGTGCAATATAATGCTTATGTCGCTATTTGGAGTCGTGCCAAAAACAACGCACAGGACATTGTTAAAAACAAAGACTTGATCGTAACGCTTAATGGCGTAGGTAAAACCCTGAACGCCAACCTACCCAGCTTGCAGAGTGAACACCGTAATATTGTAGAAATTTTGCTGGATACCAAAGCACCTGCGGATCAAGTGTCGGATGCACAATTGCAATCCTGGATTGCCGAACGTATCGGTCGTAACGTGGATAAGATGCTGCGCGGCGACGCGGATGCGGCCACGGCGGCAGACCAATTTAATACCGACGCCAACGTTTATGGTCGTATGTTGCGCGGTATGAAAGAGGGTGATGCCATGATGCACATCTCGCGCGTAAATGATGCCAATGCACGTATCAGTTTGGATAAAATCACCAAACTTTATGAAGGCGTGAACAAATCAGTACAAGAGATGTTTGAAGGCTCATCAACCCTGTTCCGCGCACGTCAAGCAAGTGACTCGCTCCTTAACGAATCTCCTCAATTGCTGCAAGCCCTAACCGACATCACGGATAATATTAACGGCTTGTCTAGCTCACGTCTTATTAACAGTAAGTTCTCAATTGGTTGTGCGGCAGTCTTCTTGTTCTGCTTGTTCTATTTGGGTTTGAATACATACACCGCTACTCGTCAACGCTTGGTTAACACAGCCGAAACCAACGAACGTAACCAAACGGCAATTTTGCGTCTTCTCGATGAACTGGCCGACCTCGCAGACGGTGACTTAACTACCACGGCGACGGTAACCGAAGACTTCACCGGTGCGATTGCGGACTCTATTAACTTCACCATCGACCAACTCCGTATCTTGGTCGCGCGAATTAACGAAACGGCCGTAAACGTATCGGCCGCTGCGCAAGAAACCCAACAAACTGCATTGCACCTTGCTGAAGCATCTGAACACCAAGCTCAAGAAATTGCCGGTGCATCGGCGGCGGTAAACGAAATGGCCGTGACTATTGATCAGGTATCTGCAAACGCCGCCGAATCGGCAGCGGTAGCGGAACGCGCGGTATCGATTGCGGGTAATGGTGCGAAAGTGGTACAGAACACTATTCACGGGATGGATACCATTCGTGAACAGATTCAAGATACGTCTAAGCGTATTAAACGTCTCGGTGAATCGTCACAAGAGATTGGTGATATCGTAAGTTTGATTAACGACATTGCGGACCAAACGAACATCCTCGCACTTAACGCGGCAATTCAAGCATCGATGGCCGGTGACGCGGGCCGCGGCTTCGCGGTGGTAGCGGACGAAGTTCAACGCCTTGCGGAACGTTCTGCAGCAGCAACCAAGCAGATTGAAGCACTCGTAAAAACCATTCAAAACGATACCAACGAAGCGGTAATTTCGATGGAACAAACCACCTCTGAAGTGGTACGCGGTGCACGCCTCGCACAGGATGCGGGTGTGGCACTGGAAGAAATTGAAAACGTATCAAGCAGCTTGGCGGAATTGATTCAAAACATTTCGAACGCTGCACGCCAACAAGCCTCATCAGCAGGTCATATCTCCAACACGATGAACGTTATTCAAGAGATTACAACCCAAACGTCGGCAGGTACTTCTGCTACCGCACAATCGATTGGTAACCTCGCGGAAATGGCGCTCGATTTGCGTGAATCTGTAGCAGGTTTCAAACTCCCAGAAGAAGATGTGATGAGCGAAAGTCAAAGCCACGCATTGGCACCCCATGGAGCTGCTGCTGGCTACGATTTATCGTCCGATTTGGAGTTGGATGCCAGCTTGCTGGATGACGACATCTTTCCACACCAAGCAAAAGCTTAATCACGCATTAGCGCCTGCCATTCGGCCGTGGTTTTAAGATTGTGTAGGCGCTGATTAGGTATTTGTTATGGGTTGGTCATTACGCACATTACCGACGATGACTCTTCCGCAATTTGCCCAGTGGTGCAAATTGCTTGAAGAGCGCACGGGCATGCAATTAGTTCCGCAACACAAAGCACTGTTGGAATCGCAAATCTCTTCACGCATGCGCGAGTTGGGGTACGACGATTATGACCGCTATTATCAACAAGTCACCAATGGTGCTTCTGGCATGCTGGAGTGGACGGTCATTATTGACCGTATCGCCGTCAAGGAAACCAGCTTCTTTCGTCATCGCCCATCGTTAGAATATGTGCGTCGCTATTTACAGCACAAAATTAACAATCAATCGCTCGCTCAAAGTTTTGATGTCTGGAGTGTGGGCTGTGCCTCGGGCGAAGAGGCTTACTCGTTATCCATGGTTATTAATGATTGTTTTGAGTTGGCAGCGCTCAACCCCTATTACGGCATCACCGCATTTGATTTGAGTGTTTCTGCCTTGGCGACAGCGCGCAAAGGCCGCTACGCCAAGCGTAAAATTGAAAGTGTTAAAGCTGAAGAGTTTAAGCGTTATACCAAGCAAACCACCGATGGCAATTATGAAATTGTCAGCCGTTTGCGCGAGCGAGTGTGTTTCACTCAGGCCAATATTATCAATCACAATAATTTGCCTAGTGTGAAAGTCGATGTGATTTTTTGTCAAAACTTATTGGTGTATTTCCGCCGCTGGTTGCGTCGTGACATTTTAAATGCGCTTACTGAGCATCTAAAACCAGGTGGCATTTTAGTCACGGGTTTGGGTGAGGTAACCGAGTGGGAACATCCAAAAATGCAACGCATTACTGTCGATGAAGTACAAGTCTACGTACACGAATAACATACGCAAACAACGCCGCTAAAAGCGCTGTGCGAGAATAACAAAGAGGAAAGCACCACATGGCAGATAATCGTAATTTTGCCGCGCTGGATTGGCTAATTCATGAAATTGGCGAAACCTTAAAAGAAGCGCGCCAAGCACTTGAAGCCTATGTCGAAAACCCGAAAGATGCGGTACGCATTCGTTTTTGTTTAACCCATATTCACCAAGTGCATGGCAGCTTGCAAATGGTGGAGTTTTTTGGCGCTGCCATGCTCGCCGAAGAAATGGAAAAGCTCACGCAAGCTATGATTCAAGGTTCGGTTTCCAATGCATCAGAAGCGCAAGAAGTGTTGATGCGCGCCATTTTGCAATTCCCTGTTTATCTCGATCAAGTTAAAGCGACACGTAAAGATAATCCCCTTGTTGTTCTACCGCTGCTGAATGATTTGCGCGCCGTGCGCGGCGAAAGCTTACTGACGGACACCAAATTATTCGTCCCCAATTTAGCCCCTGCGAAAAAAGTGACTGGCGCGCGCTCACCAGCAGCGCAGGACAATGTGCAATTTCAAGCCATGGCGCTCAAGTTGCGTCAAATGTACCAATACGCCGCTGCGGGCTATATTCGCAATGTGAACAGCGATGAGAACCTCGCCTATTTGCAAAAAGTATTTAGTCGTTTACATAAACTCACACAGGGTACAGCTCGTCATGCCCTGTGGGATATTTGTTTGGCGTTGGCAGAAGCTTTAGAAATTGACGCCATTGAAATGAGCGTGGCAATTAAAAATTTGCTGCGACAGCTCGATAAAGAAATAAAAATTCTTGCCGTACACGGCACCAAAGCACTTAACTCTTATACTAACGATGAGTTAATTAAAAATTTATTGTATTACGTTGCGCGTGCTGGCAAGCACACCCCTGGGTTTACCCCCAATTCACATCTGCAACGCATTTATGAAATCTATCATTTAGATGAAGCCTTAATTGAAGGTAAAGAATCGGGTGTAGACTCATCCAATATGTTGTCTACGCCAGACCCTGACGCTATGCGTTCAGTGGTGGAAGCGCTTAAAACCGAATTGGATATTATCAAATACGCGCTCGATGTATGTTTGTCCGGTGGTGATTCTCAAGCTGCATTGAGCGAAGCTCTGCCTGTGGTAAAACGCATCGGCGATACCATGGCGGTATTGGGTCTGGGCGATTTGCGTAAGCAAGTGTTAGAGCAGGGCGCGGCACTAGAAATGGTGGCGAACTCCGACAGTCTTTTATCGCAAGAGCAATTGATGTCGATTGCGAGCAAGGTTATTGAAATTGAAGATACGTTGGATAGTCTTGCGCAACAGCAATCAAGTCATGTCAACAATGATGCGCCTTCTAATGAAGCTGATATAACGCTCACGCGCGCCAAAGAATCGGTATTGCGCGAATCGCGTAATGGTTTAGAGCACGCAAAAGATGCGATTATCGAATATATCGCCTCGCAGTGGGATCGTGTCCATCTACAAAATGTACCAGAAACTCTGCGCGAAATTCGCGGCGGTTTGGAAATTATGCCGCTGCCACGCGCCGCTAGAATTTTAGGCGCATGCGCACGCTATATCGAAGAACAATTGCTTGCGCAGGAAATTACACCGCAGTGGTCATCGCTGGATACCTTGGCGGATGCAATCACCAGTGTTGAATATTATTTAGAACGTTTAAGTGGTGGCAGCACCAAAGAAGAAAATGATTTATTGCTCACTGTCGCTGAAGAAAGTGTGGCTACCTTGGGTTATGCCGTTGCAAAAATTTCACGCGTTGATCTTAGCTCCGCAGATCTAAATGCTGCGCGCACAAGCTTGCTAGATGCGCCAATTCACACCACGCACGAAGCTGCAGAAGCGGATGAAGCGAGTTTAGCGGCAGCCTATGAGTCGGCGCTTCAACCAGAAACACATTCAGGAAACGACACCGCTAATAGTACGTTAGAAGCCGTTACGCCAGAACCCGAACCACCGAGCTTATTGCACAGCAATGTTCCATCTATTGGCAGTCACTATCCTTCGCTTGAAACCACTATTTCAGTCTCATCAGCATTAATGGGTCCCATTGGCGCTGCGCTCAATGCTGCTGCAAAAGCCACGAGCGAACTCGCAGCGCCAGTATCTGATGAAAACAATACTCAAGCACTCAAGGATACTCAGTTAGACACTGAGGCTCAAATAGAAAGCGCCGTGCAAGAACCTGTAAATCTGGTTGATGTATCCGAGCCTGCTGAGGGCGTTGCTTCGAATGATGTGGTGACAGATGTAAGTGCAGCTGACGAAGCAACCGTTGCCGAAGAGGATGATGACGAAAATTATATCGATGATGAAATTATCGAAATTTTCGTCGAAGAAGCGGGTGAAGTGCTGGAAGCTATCGCAGAATATTTTCCGCGTTGGGCTAAAAACCTAGGAGACGAAAACTCACTTATTGAATTCCGCCGCGCATTCCATACCTTAAAAGGTAGCGGCAGAATGGTGGGTGCCAATGAGATTGGCGAGCTGTCTTGGTCAATTGAAAACATGTTGAACCGCGTGCTCGATAAAACGATTGAGCCAAGCGAGCCCCATGTGTCTATTATCGAAAAAGTGCGTGGTATTTTGCCCGACATGGTTGAGGCGTTTAGCCATAAGCTTGCGAATCCGCATCCAGAACTGAGTGAACATTATCGCGGGTTAGCGGAATCTTTAGCGAAAGGTACAGTGCCAGAGGAGTTGCTGAGCGGTGCAGTTGCATCATTTGCTGCAAATGAATCTGTTGTTGATCTTGAAGAGCAAAGCGTTACTCATCATGAAGAAATTTTGCCGGCAGATGTAGATCAACACGAGGAGGATGAGCTTGAAGAAATTGAGCTTGAAATGCCAATTGCAGTCGATGCAGTTGCGGATGAACCCGACAATGAATCTGTTATAGCTGCACCAGCAGTAATTGAAACAGCAATAACGACTACTCATGAGTATTCGTCGCAAGATAGTTATTTAGTGGATGAGCCAGCCGATGACCCCGATGCGCAGCTCTGGGATATTTTTGGTGCTGAAGCCTTAACGCATTTGCAAACCTTGCAAGATTTCATTGTGCATATGGAAGCTGAGGCACCTGTTTACGAATCACCGAGCGATAATATTCAACGCGCATTGCATACGTTAAAAGGTAGCGCGCATATGGCGGAAATTACGCCTATTGCTGAGCTTGCTGCACCACTGGAAAAATTTGTTAAAGAATTGCGTTCATATCATGTCGTTATCAACGATGACATTTTGCAATTGCTACGCGATGCCGTTAGTTACACGCAGATGGGTCTCACCCAAATTGAACATGGTGAAGACGTGGATATTCCACGCCTGCATCAATTCACCGCGCGCGTAGCCGAGCTGCGTGAAATTCATATTGCGCCGCTGGTGCGCCAACAAGAGTTGGATGAAAACGGCAAGCGCCCCGTAGACCCAGAGTTGCTCTCCATTTTTATGGCAGAGGAAATGAATCTGCTGCTGGATGCCGACAAAATTATTGCGCAGTGGCAATCTGCACCTGAACATGTTTCTGTGTTGCAACCTGTGCTTGACGAGTTGCGTAATTTAAATCGTGGTGCACACCATGCCTATTTGCTGCTCATGGCAAACCTAGGCGAAAAAATTGAGCAGGTTTATACCCATATTCTCGCGCAGCGTTTGCCCTGTTCCGATTCACTCTGCCGCGATCTAAATTCTGCGCATATCGCACTGTTGGATATGGTAGATGCCATTGCCGCAGGCCAAAATTTGGTGAGTGCGCCCGAATCCATTTTGCAAGGGCTTGATGATTTAATTGCGGAGGCGGAAACCTGTCTCAGTGAAGATCGTGAGCCTGAAATTGACGAGCAATTGGCCAGCGCAGACTTCGATGTCTTGCCATCACTTGATGAGCAAGTAGACACTGATACTGAAGCGAGCTTGCCGTTAATTGAAGAAGTTGATTATCAAGAAATTGCTGATGATGAGCTTTCAGAAACACTGGAATTGGCGGAAGCGGATGCTTTATCGACAGCTGATACTCTCTTGGCGGATTCGCCTCTGGTTGAACGTATTGCCGCTGATGTAACTGAAGAAAACCAAGACTTTATTGCGCTAGAGTTAGATGAAAGTGCAGAGTCTGACAGTGAAGAAATTACTTTATCTGTTGCAGATGTGAGTGATCTTGGCGATGAACTTTTATTGGATGAGATTGCGGGTGAGGAAATTATTCCAGCACTGCCTCTAGCTGAAATGGTAGATGCTGATGATGCTGAAGAAATTACGCTTGCCTTGCCAGAAGAAATTGAAGCGCTTGAGTTGGGCGATGTTGTTGAAGATGATTCTGAAGAATTAGCGCTCGACGAACAAGCCTCGATGACTGATGCCATCATTCTAGATGATCTTGCACTCAAAGAACTCGCGCCAGAAGAAATTGAATCGGATGAAGATAGCGCACCCGATGAAATTGACATTGCTGAATCTGTTGCAGAACTTAGTGTTGAAGCGCCAATTGTTGAAGCCCCTGTCGTAGTCCCGCAAGCGGTTGCCCCCAAGCCTGTTGTTCAAGCTCCCGTTGCACCGCCACGTCAGGTATTTAACGCCGAAGACGATGAAGATTACGATCCAGAAATTGTTGAGATCTTCGTTGAAGAAGCCACCGAGCTGCTTGAAGACATGGAGCGCGCACTACACGATTGGCAAGAAGATTGGAACAACACCGAATGCGTTGAAGAGTTAAAACGTTGCCTACATACCTTCAAAGGTGGTGCGCGTTTGGCGGGTTTAGTTGATTTGGGTGATCAGTCACACCACTATGAAACCATGCTAATTGAAATGAACACCGATGCTGAGCTTGATCAAAACTTCTTTAAACAATTAAATGCGTATCAAGATCAATTACTCAGCGGCGTAAGCCTTGTGCAAGCCAGATTGAATGGTGAGATGACAGATGTTGTTGAGCCAGAGATTGAAGCCGAGCTTGAAATTTTAGAAGCGTCAGATGTTGTTGCGCCACAAACCGTGGGTGATACACAAGAATTTGAAGCAGTTGATGAATCACGTTCCGAGTCAGAAACAGCACCACGCTTTGAGCCTAGCAGCCTCAGTCTCGTTATCGACAACGATAGGCCTGCAGGCAGCGCCAGTCAAAAACCCAATGTATTAACCTTTGCCCCAAAACCCAAACCACCTGCTGCGCCTCTGCCCAAAATTCCCGGTGCTGAATTTGGTGGCACCCGTCAGGGTTCCTCTGGCCCTGCGCAAGTACAGCATTTGGCTGCGCGCCGTGCTGGCCCGCAAGAGGTTGTAAAAGTTTCTGCCGAGCTGCTAGAAGAATTGGTAAACCTTGCGGGTGAAACTTCTATCAGCCGTGGTCGTATGGAGCAGCAAGTCAGCGACTTGGGCGGTTCCATCGAAGAGATGGATGCCACCATTCACCGCTTGCAAGAGCAGCTGCGCCGCTTGGATATTGAAACTGAGGCACAGGTGCTGTTCCGCCAAGAACAAATGATGCAGCACGAACAGTTCGACCCGCTAGAGATGGACCGCTACTCGCAATTACAGCAGTTGTCGCGCTCGCTAATCGAATCTGCATCGGATTTGATGGACTTGAAATACACCCTTGCCGATAAAACCCGCGATACTGAAACGCTCCTCTTACAACAGTCGCGTATTAACACCGATTTGCAAGAAGGTCTTATGCGTTCACGCATGGTGCCATTCTCACGTTTGGTTCCGCGTTTGCGCCGTATCGTGCGTCAAGCCGCAACCGAACTTGGCAAGGAAGTGGATTTCGAACTCGATAACGTTGAAGGTGAACTGGATCGTACCGTGTTAGAGCGTATGGTTGCGCCCTTGGAGCACATGCTCCGTAACGCAGTTGACCACGGCATAGAAACACCCGATGACCGCGCCGCTGCGGGCAAGCCTGTGACTGGTCGCATTATTCTCAGCCTTGCGCGTGAAGGCGGCGATGTTATGTTGCGCCTCGCGGACGATGGTCGCGGTATCAACCTTAAGCGCGTGCGCGAAAAAGCCATTGAACGCGGTTTAATGGCCGAAGATGCTCCGCTGAGCGATCAAGATTTAATGCAGTTTATTCTGCACGCCGGTTTCTCTACTGCAGATAAAGTGACCCAAATCTCTGGCCGTGGTGTGGGCATGGACGTGGTGCACTCCGAGATTAAACAGCTCGGCGGCGCCATGTTTATCGACTCACGCTGGGGCGAGGGCACCGAATTTACCATTCGCTTACCGTTCACCGTATCGGTAAACCGTGCTTTGATGATTCAAATTGGTGATGACCTTTACGCGATTCCGCTTAACACCATTGAAGGTATTGTGCGCGTTAGCCCCTTTGAGTTGGAACATTACTATCAAGATCCGGAAGCGCGTTTTGACTACGCGGGCGACAACTATTTAGTGCGCTACCTAGGCACCATGTTGGACAGCAATGCAACGCCCAAGTTGGATGGCCAATCCTTACCGCTCCCCGTCATTCTCGTGCGCAGCACGGAAAACACCGTGGCCTTGCAGGTAGATCGTCTCTTGGGCTCACGCGAAATCGTGGTAAAAACCCTCGGTGCGCAGTTTGCGTCAGTACGCGGCGTATCAGGCGCCACAGTAACGGGCGATGGTAGCGTGGTGGTGATTCTTGATTTGCATGCGCTGATCCGCGAGCAGCTCGCTCTGGGCTTGGGTCACGCAATCTTGTTAGATCCAACGCAAGTCAGCGCACCCAAAGAAGAAGATTTGGTCGAAAAAACGGTGATGGTAGTGGACGACTCGGTAACCGTACGCAAGGTAACGGGCCGCTTCTTGGAGCGCGAAGGCTTCCGTGTAATCACTGCGAAAGATGGTGTGGAAGCCTTGCAGTTGCTGCAAGATCACATTCCGGATGTCATGTTGCTGGATATCGAAATGCCGCGTATGGATGGCTTCGAAGTAGCAAAAAATATCCGCACCAGCTCCCGTTTACGCGATATTCCGATCATTATGATCACCTCGCGCACCGGCGAAAAACACCGCGACCACGCCTTTGAGTTGGGCGTGAACAAGTACATGGGCAAGCCTTACCAAGAAGATTTGTTGCTATCCAATATTAAAGAGTTAATTAAATAGCGGTGGCTCGGGAGCCTAAAGGTGTCAGGACTTAGCACGGGGCTTAATATCGGGATATTGGTGGATTCTTCACTCAAACAACAATATCTTGGCAACATGGTAGTCCAAGCGGGTCATAACATTGGTTGTGCCTATGTGTTAAAAATGAATGCGCCGCTTCCCAGCCTGATGCAGCAAGTAGATGCTTGGGTAGTGGATGTGAGCGAGCCGGACGACGGCGAAGATGACCGCGAGCAAAAGATGGCTCTCGTTGCGCTACTGGATGATTTGCTAGAACAGACGCAATTACCGGTGATCGTCAATGACGCCACCGAGCTTACCCAAGGCAGCCCAGAGTACAATGATTGGGTGCGCAGGATGTTACAGCGGCTAGAGCGCTTAAGTGGCGATATCAACCTGCAAGCGGGTGGTGGTGCCAGTGAAGTGTGGGTTTTGGCGGCTTCAACTGGCGGCCCAGCAGCGGTAAAAGATTTTTTGAAACAGTTGCCACCAGAGCTCAAGGTGGCTTTTGTCTATGTTCAGCATATTGGTAGCGGCCAAGCGGAAACCTTGGCGAAAATGATGAGTAGCGCTGGGCATTATCCGGTACGTATTGCCCAGCAGGGCGCGGTGTTAACCGACAATAGTATTACCCTGGTCACCTCTGATCACAGCGTGAAAATTCACGATAATGGCACATTGGCTGTCAGTAAAGCCCCGTGGGGCGGCTGCTATTCGCCTTCCATAGATCAGGTGACGGCCAATGTGGCGCGAGTCTATCGCCAGCGCAGCGGCATTATTATTTTTTCTGGGATGGGTGATGATGGCGCGGCCAGCAGTCGCTTAATCAAGCAGCAGGGCGGCAAAGTTTGGGTGCAATCGCCAGAGCAGTGCACTATTGCCTCCATGTCAGAGTCAGCTATAGCGACAGGGTCGGTGAGTTTTATGGGAACACCGCCAGAATTGGCGGATGCCTTGGCAAGATTAAAAAGCACTAAACAGGCTGTTAGACGTTAAAAAATAACTGTACAAAAATCAGGAGCGCCTCGCATGAGAGCACCCAAGCGAATCGAACAAAAAAAAATTCAAGAAGTAGCTAGCCTGTTAATTCCGTTGCAGGGTCAAAGTATTTTATTGCCCAACGTAACTGTGGCAGAAATTATTCCATCTTCACCCGTACAACCTATAGAAAATGCGCCGCTATGGTATTTGGGTAATTTTCAGTGGCGTGAACTTACTGTGCCTTTACTTTCATTGGAAGCGCTTAATGAAGAACCCGCACCGAGCATTCACAGCCGCGCTCGTTTTGCGGTATTAAACACCACGGGCTTGCATAATGATTTACCGTTTATTGCTATCCTCACCCAAGGCTTGCCGCGCTTGGCGCGCGTAAGTGAAGATGAAATTAGCGAGCGTGAAGATGCGGAAAACCGTCGCTATGATTTAATGCATGTGTCTTGGGCGGGTGAGTACACGCTTATCCCAGATATCACTGCTATGGAACAAACCTTTTTGGAATATTTGCACGCAAATGATTAATTATATGTTTACTTCTCAAGTCAAACGTAGCGGTCTTGTTTTATTGGCTGTGATCTTCCTACAAGGCTGTGGCGGTGAGCGAACCACGCCTTACAGCCCCAATACGAGCAGTTCAAGTTCAAGCGCAGTATCAGTAACAACGCAGGTTATTACGCAGGCGACAACCGTGTTTGGTGTATTAGATCACAGCGATAAACGCTTGCAGGTACTGAGAAATGAAAACGATTTTTTTGAGATTACGAATGGCTATGTAAATTTTAATTTGGACTCGCAAGATTTTACCAGCGGCCAAGTTGTACTGCTTGATTTAGGTGAGCAAGACTCATGTAAACAGCACTTGGATTTTAACTCGCTGCGCGCAGAAGAAGCGGGTGATGATAGTGTGAAGGTGGTAGTTACTTATCGTGAAAGAGCGGCTACATCCGGTACGTGTACATCAGTACTGTCGCGCCCTTTTTATCTGTATTACGTGCAGTCACGAGGCACGCTTATATTTGAAGAGTCCATTCTGTAATCTAAATAGTGCTCTTGTAGGAGTGACTTTAGTCGCGAATGTTTTTTCGCGGCTGAAGCCACTCCTACAATCGGTATATCGTGAGTTGTATTAAAAATCCCCCCATAAATACTGCACCAAACTAATCGCTGCAACTGGCGCTGTTTCCGTGCGCAATACTCTTGGCCCTAGGGTTAAAGGGGAAAAATGTTGCGCAATTGCCTGTGCAATTTCGTCGTCATCCAAACCACCTTCTGGGCCAATTAACAGTGCGACACTTTTTGTGCTTTTAGCTTGCGGTAAGCCTTGGTTGTCGCGGTGATGCAATACAAATTTTAATTCCGCATCGCACTCGTTAAGCCATTTAGAAAATGGTTTTGGTTCAGATAATTCCGGCAGTATGTTGCGCTGGCACTGCTCGCAGGCGCTAATCAGAATTTGTTGCCAGTGCTCCATTTTTTTATCGGCGCGTTCGCCGCTCAGTTTTACTTCAGTGCGTTCGGTCATGAGCGGCGTGATTTTTGTCACGCCCAGTTCGGTTGCTTTTTGTAAAACCCAATCCATGCGCTCGCCGCGCGAAACACCAATGGCCAATTCCAATTGTAAATGTGATTGACGATTTTCTGCGGAGAATTCTTTTACAGTGACATCCACATGTTTTTTATGCACCGCAGAAATATCTGCGTTGTACTCACCGCCTTCGCCATTGAATAAAATTAATTCGCGCCCCGCTTGCATGCGCAGCACTTTGCTTAGGTAATGGGATTGCGCCTCGGGTAATGCCAAGGTGCAATTTGCTGCGAGTGCTTGCGATGTAAATATTCTGGGGATGCGCATGATAAATTATATTCTTGGTGATGAAGTTATTTAGAAGGAAGTACAGCTCCTCCCCTTTTTGAAGGGGGAGGTTGGGAGGGGGTTAATTCCCGCGCTCAATAATATAAGCCGAGAGCGCACGCAAATAATCTGCGTTCTCGCCAAATTCATTCAGTGCTGCAAGTGCTTGCTGATGCAGCTCTTGCGCTTTTGCGCGCGCACCCTCCAATCCTAAAAGCGCAACGTAGGTGGGTTTGTTGCGCGCAATATCTGCACCTTGTTGTTTGCCGAGCGTTTCGGTATCGGCAATTACATCCAAAATATCATCTTGTACTTGGAACGCGAGGCCGATGGCGGCGGCGTAAATATCGAGTGCGTTTAATTGCTCAGCACTCGCGCCCAAGGCAGTTGCACCCATGCTCACGCTCGCACGAATAAGTGCTCCAGTTTTGTGGCGGTGCATATTTTCTAATTGCGCAAGGTCGATGGTTGTATCCACGGCAGCCAAATCAATCGCTTGCCCAAGCACCATACCTTGCACGCCGGATGCATTCGCTAATTGACGAATCAGTGCGATTTGGATCTTCGCATCAACAACTTCCGCTTCACTCAATAATTCAAACGCAAAAGTTTGCAGCGCATCGCCAGCAAGAATGGCGGTAGCTTCGTTAAATGCAATATGGCAGGTGGGTTTGCCACGGCGCAAATCATCGTCATCCATTGCGGGCAAATCATCGTGCACCAAACTGTAGGAGTGCAGGCTCTCCAGCGCGCAGGCTACGCGGTTGAGCAGTTCGCCGTGAGTGGTTAATGCATCGCCACTAATAGCTAAAGCACTGGCGTAGGCGAGGGTGGGGCGCACGCGCTTACCGCCGTTGAACAAACTGTAGCGCATAGCATCGCGCAACTGAGTTGGGTCTTGGTTGAGCGGAAGGAATGCATCAAGGGCAGCATCAACGCGCGCGTGGCATGCGCTGGCAAAATCCTTAAAGGCCACATCCGTAAAGCCTAATGCGTTAACAGCGGGTGCATGCGTCATTCATCGTCGCTCGCATCAAACTCAGTCAGGGTGATTTCGCCTTGTTGCTCCAACAGCAAAGTGACTTGCTGTTCCGCTTCTGCCAAGCGTGTTTGGCATTCGCGCGTGAGTTGAATGCCGGTCGAAAAAGCCTGCAGCGATTCCTCTAGGGTTAAATCGCCTTGTTCCATTTTGTTGACGAGGGCTTCAAGCGCATTGAGTGATTGCTCAAAGTCTGCGGCTTTCTTTTTAGCTGCCATGTTAATTCCAATGCAATAGATAAGATGGCCGCGATTATAAACCCCGCACCACACCTTGGCGACCTGAATCACATCTTCGAGATTTAGGTGCGCGTGTGAGATATATCCTACAAACAATAGCGAAATAAGCCACTAGAGCTAGGCGTTAAAATACACAATAATGACTGCGTAAGGACAAGAGCACTCGTAGAAGCGTGGTGTGGCTTGGTAATGAAAAGGATGCTTCACCGTATTAGTCAAGAGGATGAATCCTGTAGTCCACTTGGTGATTTAATAAAAACCCGCTGCACCCCCCCTGCAGTGGGTTTTTTTATGTTTGCTGCTTCTCCATCACGCTCAGCCGCCTCACTCTTGGTCGCCATAGGCAATCGCCCCAATTTCCAGTAGTATGCCTCGCACTTGGCGCGCAGTTTTTTGTCTGCGCAATTCATAGACAAGATTCTAATAACGGCCTGAATGCAGGCATCATAGGGTGACGCAACGGTGAATAAACGGATTGGAGAATTGCTCATAGAGCGCGGCCTAATCCAGCAAGACGACATTAAAAAAGCCCTGCAATTGCAACAATCTGTTGGTGGCCGTGTCGGCGCTGGTTTGGTGCGTATGGGTGCGATTTCTGAAGATGCCTTGCTCGATGCCCTCTCTGCCCAACTCGATATTCCTATCGCTCAATCTGGCGTAAGCTTGCCTGATGCCAGCGAGCTTTATGCTTTCGCCAAAACTGCGCCCATCGACATCAACTGGTGTATCGATAACCGTGTGCTCTTATGGTTGGCCGATGACAATCTGAACTTTATCAGCCGTGATCCGCTCTTGCCCTTTATCCATGAAGTGATTAATTATCACTATCCTGATGCCAAGCTAAAGCCTTGGCTAGTGAGCAGCCATACCCTCGATATTTTGGTGGATTACATTCGCAAAGAAACCAGTGCAGAGCGATTTTTTGCCGAAGGCAGCGAAACCAAAGGCTTGCGCGAAATGGCGGAAGAAGCGCCCGTGGTAGAGCTAGTCAACAATATTTTCGCCAAAGCGGTGGCCTTTAACGCCTCGGATATTCACCTCGACCCGCAAGAAGAAGTCTTCCGTGTACGTTTACGGGTGGATGGCATTTTACAAACCCAGCTTGAACAGCCCATTGACCGCTACCCAGCGGTGGCCTCGCGGGTAAAGCTTATTTCAGAGATTGACATCGCCGAGCGCCGTTTACCGCAGGATGGCCGTATCACCACCCGCGTCAATGGCCGTGAGATGGATGTGCGTGTCTCTACATTACCCGGCGTGCACGGCGAATCTATCGTTATGCGTCTGCTGCCCAAAGATCGCAAAGAGCTATCGCTAGAAACCTTGGGTTTAGAGTCAGACCATATCGCCTTGGTGCGCTCACTCATGCAAGAATCCAATGGCATTGTGCTGGTTACGGGCCCAACGGGTTCAGGTAAATCCACCACCTTGTATGCTGCTTTGCAAGAAGCGACCGATGGCACCCGCAAAATTCTCACCGTAGAAGACCCGGTGGAATACCAATTGCCGGGCATTACTCAGGTTCAGGCGCATGCGGAAATTGGTTATACCTTCGCCCGCGCTCTGCGCGCTTTCTTGCGTCAAGACCCAGATGTGATCATGGTGGGTGAAATCCGCGATGTGGAAACCGCGCAAATTGCAATTCAATCTGCGCTAACGGGTCACTTGGTGTTATCAACCTTGCATACCAATGACTCGCTCTCGGCATTTACCCGTTTGATCGATATGGGCGTAGAGCCCTTCTTGGTTGCTGCTCCCATCAAAGCTGTGCAAGCACAGCGTTTGGTGCGCAAAGTCTGTAAGCATTGCGCCAAGCCAGCCGCTCATATTCCCGATTCCATTGTTGCGGAATTTGCCAGCCTAAACTCACCCGTTGAACCGCGTTGGGTAGAGGCGGTGGGCTGCGCTGTCTGTAACAACACCGGCTACTCTGGCCGTATGGGTATCTATGAAATTGTGCCTATCTCCAGCGAACTGCACGATATGATCGTAGAAAACGTGCCTGTGGCTGAAATGCGCAAGTTGGCGCGCAGCCAGGGCCATCGCAATATGTACCAGGACGGCCTCATCAAAGCCGCCAAAGGTCTTACCACGGTTGAAGAAGTGCTGCGTACCACCAGCATGGATATTGAGTAAGCCGGCCTATGCAATTCTCCTACAAAGCTCTCGACCCTAACCAAGCGCTGATTGCCGGCAACATAGATGCCAGCGATGAACGCGAGGCGCTGCGTTTGATCCGCGAGAAAAACCTGCAAGTGGTAGAGATTGCGCCGCAAATAGAAGACAAAAGTGGCTTTCGCAAAAAACTCGCGCAGGCAGACATTACGGTATCCTTATTCGAATTGACTACCATGCTGGATTCCGGCGTAGCCATTGCCGATGCACTGCAATCGCTGCAAGATTCCGATGCTCACCCCAAATTGCTGCGCTACTACCGTACCGCCTCCGAGCGCTTACAGCAGGGCGCAAATTTAGGTTCAGCGCTTACCAGTGACGATGTGAAACTGCCCCCCTATTTCATCCAACTGATCGCCGCTGGCGAAGCCTCTGGTCAGTTAGCCAGCGCTATGCGTCGCGGTGTGGATCAAATGGAATACGACCTATCGGTCGCCAATGATTTGCGCAATGCGCTTATTTACCCAGCGGTGTTGGTGTTAACCGGCATTAGCGCCGTCGGCCTTATCTTTGTGTTTGTGGTGCCCAAGTTTGCCAATATGTTGGATGGCAAAAATGACTTGCCGCTGTTAGCGCATATGGTCTTATCCACGGGCATGTGGCTGAACCAGAATTTCTTATTGGTTATGGCGTTGTTGGCGGGTGTGGCAACTTTCGCCAGCGTGCAGCTGTCCAAGCCCGACGTGCGTCAAAGCCTATTAGATAAAGCCGCAAGCTTGCCGTTGTTTGGTCGCTGGTTGGCAGAATCTGACATTTCGCGCTGGTCTTCAGTGATGGGGGCGATGTTGGCAAGCCGTGTCGAGCTGGTAAAAGCCTTGGATCTAGCGAGAGCGAGCGTTAAAAACTCACGTCGCAGTAAAGCACTCAATGCGGCGCTCACGGCGGTACAAGCGGGCACCAACTTATCCAAGGCTTTGCAAGACAATCAAATCCTTAACGCCACTGCCTATAACCTAGTTCGTGCCGGTGAAAAAACGGGGCGTTTATCGGAAATGTTATTTGCAGTAGCCAAAATTTACGAAAACAGCAGCAAAAACCGTATGAAGCGTTTTTTGCTCTTAATTGAACCCCTCGCCATTGTGCTAATCGGCATGGCCGTAGGGGTGATCATACTGGGGCTGATTCAAGCCATTACCAGTGTGAATGATATGGCGATTTAACAAGTACCCCCTCCCAGTCTCCCCCTTCACAAAGGGGAGGAGTTAAAGCTTGCTCAATTCACGAGCGGAGTGAGGTTCAGCCCCTCCCCTTTTTTAAGGGGGAGGTTGGGAGGGGGTGCTCTTGATCTCGTTCCCCCTTTGAAAAAGGGGGCTAGGGGGATTTAAAGGGTTTGGGTAATTTAGTGGCTAATCGAGAGAGAACAACTATGAACAATATGAAAGCTCACCAACGCGGCTTCACCATGATCGAACTCTTGGTAGTCTTGGTGATCATGGGTTTAATGGCGGGCTTTGTTGCCCCTAAATTCTTTGGCAAGGCCGAAACCGCCAAAGTCAAAACCACGCAAACCCAACTCAAGGCGCTGAAATCGGCGTTGCAAACCTATAAGTTGGATATGAGCGAATACCCAAGCACCCAAGAGGGTTTGCAGGCGTTAAACGCCAGCCCAGATTCCGCTAAAGCCAAACAAAACTGGCAGGGGCCTTATTTGGATGGCAAATTGCCGCAAGATGGCTGGGGCAATCCGTTCCAATATCGCCGCGAAGCCCATGGCCAAGAAGATGTCACCCTTATGTCACTCGGTGCCGATGGCAAACCCGGCGGTGAAGGCTTGGATGCCGATCTCGCACTAGGCGATTAATCCCTGTAAGCCTATGAACCAGCGCAAGGGTTTCACCCTGATTGAAATACTCGTGGTGCTTATCCTCTTGGGGCTAACGAGTGCGCTGGTGTTGCCCAAATTTCCTGCCATTTACGATCGTTTCAAAAGCCGCGCCGAGCAAGATAATTTCTTTCAAGGCCTAAGCGTGCTCAGCCTCAAAGCCTATACCCAGCAAAAAACCATTATCCTCAATGAGACAAGTGCACCCGAGTTGTTGGAAATCCCCGATAGTTGGGAGTTGAATATTGAAACCCCCATCATCTACAAACCCAATGGCCTGTGTTTGGGTGGTGATTTGAGTTATACCGCCAAAGGCATTACTACGCCTATCAAACTGGTGCCGCCTTACTGCGAGGCGAAGCGCTTATGAATCGCTTCCCTCAAGCGCCAGCGCTAAATCCCACCAAAGCGCGCGGTTTTACTCTGCTAGAAGCAATAGTCGCTTTGGTGATTTTTTCTATGGCCGCCATTGGCATTTATGGTTGGATCAATACCAACCTCATCACCCTAAATCGATTGGCTGAAGTTGCCGCCACTGAACAAGTACTCAATTCGTCGATTGAACGTTTGAAACTGGTGGATATGAGTAAAGAAACCAATGGTAGATTCAACGTCAATGGGTATTGGGTGGATTGGACGGCGGATTTGGTAGAGCCTTGGAAGAATGGGGTAACTGCAGTGGGTGCTGTAGGTTTATATGATTTCGCTTTGCTCAATATCAGTCTCGTATTTACTAAAGACAATAGAACTGTAGGCGACTATCAATATCGTCACACGTCATACAAGATGGTGCGTGAATTTAAGTTGGAGGGTGACTAATGAAAAATCACTCTCAGTTTAACTTACCCTTTTTTCAAAGGGCCTTCACCTTAGTTGAAATGCTTGTAGTTATGGTGATTGTTAGTCTGCTCATTACTGTCATCATGCAAGGTTTTGGCTACAGCATGGGGCTCTACCAACGTGTGGTGAAAAGCCAAAAAAGTGCCTACAGCGAGGTGTTGGCATATGGTTGGTTGCGCTCCACCTTGGCAACGCAAGTGGCGGCACGGCCTAAAGATTTAGGGCTAGAGGGCGAGAACAATGGACTCTCAACCTATACCTACGAACCCTTACTAGATCAAGCTGGGTTAAAAACTCGCATTCAATGGCAAGTAGTACAAGAAGGCAATGTAGTTAATCTGAGTTACAGAGAGGGAGATACAGAATTCGCGGTTTATCGCTGGCCAGAATCGAGCGGACAATTTGAATATTTGGATGAAAAGGGCGAGTGGCATAAACAATGGCCTGCTGAAAAGACAGATACCCCGCCATTACCCGTATCCATTCGTTTGCTCATTAGCACAGGCAGTGAGGTTCGCAATTACGTTGTAAATATTGTCACTCGAAAACGTGCGGAAGTTACGATGGATGAGGTGCTCTATGGTCGCTAGATTAGCGAGATCACAGGAGGGTTTTATTCTCGCTGCGGTGCTCTGGGTTTTGGCGATCATGCTTATTGCAGTGGGAATTTTTCACTCCTATGTTCAGCGTAAGCTCACTGTAGGTCTTCAGGCGAAAGCGCATATTCAACAAGAGTTAGATACCTATTCTACTGAGCAAACATTGCTTTATTTGCTATCTACTTCCCGTAAAACATTAGCGGGCATGACATTTTCCCACTTAACAAACGAGCAGTTTCAAAGTGAAACTTTCTCCTATACGTCAGCGGTGGGCGATGAGTTATTGATGGATGGAAGTGTTTATAGTGGTATAGGGGGTAGCAAATTTGCGCTGCAAGATAGTGCGGGTCTTATTTCGGTAAATGCGGATGATCAAAGTATTTTACTTGATTTTTTAAGCCGCTTTGAAACAGATGCCGGCGTAAAAATGCAATTGTTGGCTGCGCTGCAAGACTATATTGATGCGGATGAACTGGTGAGTCTGTCGGGCGCAGAAAAACAGGATTATTTAGCCAGAGCTATGCTTTCACCGCCCAATGATTATTTACGCACAGCTTCAGAATTGTTCCGTGTAATAGGTTGGAGCGAATGGCTTAATGCCCATTCCCAATTTGATGTGCAAAATTGGATTACTGTTGGACGTTTTACTGTCATGAACTTAAATACCATGCCCAAGTCTTTATTGATGTATTACTTACGCTTGGATGAAAGCTTGGTTGATCAGCTTATTCTTGAGCGTAGAACAAATCCTTTCCGAACGGTGGAAGATTTTGTTTTGCGAACCAAGCTGCCGTTGAGCTTAGATGAAGAGCGTTTCCGCTTTTTGCCCGGCAACGAACTTCGTCTGAGGATTTGGAATTCTGGGGGGGGACAAGCCCGATTGATTAGCCTACAATTGACGCCCAATGGGCTACTGGGGCCTTGGTTAGTGGATTATGAGTACAGTGTTGAGCCGCCTGAAAACAATAACGAGCCTTTGGCCATTCGCCAATCAAACCTCTTCAATACAGCCTTGGGTGATGACATCCGAGGGCATTAAAGTATTGGCGAATAATGGCTCGCAGGAAGGTGTTTTGGTAGAGTCCCCTACCCTTATTGTCCCGCGCAAATTCCTATTTTATCAATGCATAGATTTTGAGTCCGTTCCCCGCGCATTACACGCTAACCTACTCCTTCAGCGAATTCGCCAGTTCAGCCCTTTTAGTGAACCTGCATCTTGCCAAGTTTTGGTAGGGAATATCGCACAAGTCTGGTTTTGGGATTCGCAACGCTTAACTCGCATGCATCACGAGCAGGATTTGCCCGCGCTCAATGTGGTGCCAGAAACCATGCTCTATTTGCCGATGATGGCGGGGTTGCGGGCTCAGCCCTGCATTGAGGGTTGGGATCTGCAGTATTGGGATGCCGGTTTGCTGCGCCATTCACGTTGGTTTGCGGAGGAACCCAATGAGCGTGAAAAAGCTGATTTTGTTCGGGTGTGCGCCGCCGCTCAGGATCACGCTTGGGTTTTGGGTGGCGCTAATCTGTTGAGCAAACCTTGGAATGAAAAACCTTTCTGGAGCAAAGAAAATTTAGCTAGTGAACCCGTAGCATCGCGGCTAATTCTTGGGGTTTTCCTCGCGTGGCTGTTCCTGCAGCTTGGCCTGAATTTTGGTGCGCAGATAAAAGAGCACTATTTAAGCCTGCGTGTCTCCCATAAGAGCGAGCAACTTAAAGAGCTTGTTGCGCAGCGCGATGGTGCCATCAACCAGCAAGCCTTTAATCAGGCAATTGCTGATTTAGCGCAAAGCCCAAGCCAATTGCATTTGCTGGCGCAAGTTCGAACCTGTTTGGGCGATTTAAGTTTTTCAATATTAGAATGGCAATATCAGCGTGAACAACTAACGCTGTTGCTTCAACAAGAAAACCAAGATACCCGTGCACTGGTTGAAGCCTGCGCTAAAACACCAATATTCAGTGATGTACGCGCTGAGCCAGGTGTAAGCCCCAATCAAACTCGCCTTGTGTTCAGTTTGAAGGGATCAGTGGTAAAAGGGGCTGGCGATGCTCAATAAACTGCAAGTATTACTGGCGCCTTTTTGGCTGCAGTTTCAGAGTCAATTAGACGCTAATCAGCGCCTTCGATGGATGATGTGGGGTGTTGTTTATATCGTTATTTTTTATGTGGGCCTAACGCTTGGTGAATGGCGTGACGAGCGGGCTCAAAATATAGAATTGCTTTCGCGAACCTCAATTAAGCTCAATCAGCTAGAGCATCAAGCACAATGGTCTGAGCGCTGGGCGAAAGAAAAAGAGGTCGCCACGGGTTTGCGCGCAAAACTATGGGAAACACAGTCTGAAAGTTTTGCGGAAGCCGATGTCCAAAACTACCTGCGCCGCTTGATGGCGGATCACAACGCCCAAAACTATCGCCCACGGCTTGCGCCTACTGAGCGAATAGAACTGGGTGGCGAAACCTTAATAAAAGTCACCGCAGAGGTCAGCAGTTCTGTAGCAGTGGATCAAATAGACCATTTGCTAAAAGTCATTGCCGATAACCCCAAACTGTTAGATATACAGCGCTTTAACTATGGCGCTCAGCGTGGAGGGCAATTAGATCTTATGCTTTCCGCCTATTTTTTGATTAATGATTCGCAAGCGACCCTAAGTAATACTGTGCAAGACCAACAAGCTGTTCCCGCTAAAGCTACTGAAAAGGATGGCGAAAATGTGGTTCGCTAATCTTTCTGCTCACAGCCAAAAACTGTACGGTTTAGTTGGGTTGGCGCTGGTCATTTGTCTTGTGTTGGGTATGGCGCTAGGCTTGGTTCTATTTTCCAGTGATGCACCAGAGCGCCCAGATACGTGGCAAGAGTCTAAAGTCCAGCCTGCAGAAGATACCTTGGCCGAGTTTACTACTGTATCAACACAGGCGCGCTGGCATCATGAAGGCGGCGCAAATACGCAGGCTACCGCAGTCTCCTTAGCGAATGAGCCAGAAGGGTTTAAGCTTCTGGGGGTAGTCAATAGAGCGGAGAAAAACTACGCCCTAGTGATGTCTTTAGATGCAACATCCCCCCGCAAAGTGAATCAGCTGGCCGTGGGCGATATTCTGGTGGGCAACTGGAGTATCCGAGACATTACGGCGACAAAAGTTATTCTTGTGGCTGAGGGCGCTAAGCCGGAAACTCGCGAACTCATGCTCTATGCACCTGTCAATCAGCCCAAGGCTGCGGCAGATAAGGGGGCCAAATCCTCTAAAGCGCCTAAAGCAAAAGTAGAGCGCAAATCTAAGGCTGGTGGCAGCGAGAAAAGCAAAACATCAGAGCCAAAGCAGCCTTCTGAAAAATCATCAAATAAGGGCAAACCTAAGACTGAGGCAGAAATTAAAGCTAGAGCTGAACGTGTAAAAGCGGCACAAGAGCGAGCTAGAGCAAAAAAAGCAAATGAGCCTAAAAAATAATTGTGTAACCTTTTACGCCTAGCGGGCTAGTTCCGAATAACCAAATAAATGCGCGTGCAATTGGCTAAACATTAACCCCCGAGTACCCTGAGGAAAATCGAAACAATGTCAAACAACAGCATGAAGAAACAAGCCAATGAGCTGCGTAAACACCGCGCAGCCGGTTTTATGCTAGCCACGCTGCCATTGGTGCTAGCCTTGGCAAGTTGTAACTCATTGCAAAAGCAGGCTGCTCAGCCGTCAGCGGCTAAGCCTAAAATGGATGCGTCATTTACTCCGCTGCGTGAGCCAAAACTAATTCTTCCGGTTGAGGTTCCACACAAAGATCGCGTGAGTGAAAAGGCGCAAATAAAAAGTGGCCCAGGCGTCACTATTGGCCGCCAAATTGCGGATACTCAAACCAAGCAGCTAGATGTCAATATTTCTGGCTCACCTGTAAGCGCCAATTATCACGATATGCCATTGCCCGCATTTATAAATGAGGTTTTTGGTGAACAGCTTGGGCAGTCTTTTAGCTTAGATCCTCAAATAGAGAAGCAAGAAGATTTGGTGACTCTGCGTTTGGCTGAGCCTATTCCTCCTGCAGAGTTATTCCATGTAGCCGTTCGCACCTTGTCGTCTTATGGCATAGCGGTTTCTCAAGAAGGTAATCTGCTGAGTTTTACAATTGATGGCAACGTAAACTCAGGGGAGACGCCTTTGCTTGTGAGCGGGCGTGCCCTGCCAGATGTACCCGCGTCACATCGCCCGGTATTTATGTTTGTTCCCTTAAAAGCGGTAAGCGGCGGGAAGGTGGTTAGCTGGCTTAAAGATGCAATGAAGGGTAAGGATCTAGAAGTACAGGAAGACTCGTTGCGCAATGCGGTTATGCTGAAAGGTAAACAAGATTTAGTTGAGCAAGCGCTTTCTATTATAGAGGTCTTAGATCAGCCGCTAATGCGGGGTAAATTTTCAGCCAGTATTGAGCCCGCGTTTGTCAAAGTGGCAGACCTTAGTAAGAACTTGGAATCTGTCCTGAATGCGGAAGGCTATGATGCAAAAATCAGATCTTCCTCGGGCTCCATTATTTTGATTCCGCTCGATGGCACCAATCAAATGGTGGTTTTTGCCGCATCTCAGCAGGTTTTAGATCATGTGAGAGAGTGGATAAATACGCTAGATCGCCGCCAACAAATGAGCATAGATCAAGGTATTTTCAGTTATGAAGTGCGCAATGCAGATGCAACCCATATCGTTAATATCCTGAATGGTATAGAGAATGGTACGCCTGGCGTAGGCTCTGGGGCTGCGCGCAGTACAAAAAGCTCGGGTAGCGCGGTTTCCGACACTACCAATACTTCACCTAGTAACGCTAATGCGAGTGCAAGCACCACGGCAGCAAAAGTCGGCGGGGGCAATTTTGTCGTCGATAGCAATCGCAATACCCTTATTTTTAAAGGTAGTGGCCAGGCTTGGGCAGATCTTTTGCCGGTCATACAATCCTTAGACAAATCAGCGCCATCGGTGCTTATAGAAGTGTTGATTGCAGAAGTAACTCTGAACGATACATTTAATGCGGGGGTTGAATTTTTCTCCAAAGGGAAAGTAACCAATAACGGCAATGCCTACACAGGCAACTTCGCTACGCTTGGTGGCCTAGGTATCAAACAAATTTCCGATACCGCTGGAAAGGCTGCCAAAGTGGCTAGCGGTTTTACAGCTGAGGCTCTTAATAGTGCAGGCGAGACGCGCGCAATTCTCAATTTGTTCCAGCAAAACAAACGTGCTGAAATCCGTTCGCGCCCACGTATCATGGTAAAAAGTGGTCAGCTTGCGACTATAGATGTGGGAACAGATGTGCCCACACGCGGCAACACCACAACGTCATCCACGGGTGTATCTTTACAAAGTGTAGATACCGCCAGAACCGGTTTGCGGCTGTCTGTGCAGCCTGTTGTACATGCATCAGGGAATGTGGATATTGCAATAGATCAATCGCTCAGCGAAGCCAGCATCAACGATACGAGCAATATAGATTCGCCAACCATTTTCAATCGCCAAATTAAAACAACCGTGACCTTACAAGATGGAGGCTCCATACTCCTAGGTGGGCTAATTTCAGATAAGGTAGATAAAACGGACGGTGGTGTGCCTTGGGCATCCAAAATTCCTTTGCTCGGCAATTTATTCAAAGCTAAAAAGAATGGTTCTCAGCGTACCGAATTAATGGTAATGATCATTCCCTACGTGGTGGATACGCCCGCAGAGGGCCAAGCGATTACCAAAACTATTCAGGATGCATTTCAAAAAGCAGAATAGTTGTGGAACAAAATGTGCCCAACGGATGGGGGCTGCTTTAAACTCATTAGATGAGTTTTTTGCCCATCATTTGTGCCATAACAACAAACCCCAAAACAGTGCTTCCTTCGCGTCATTAAATCCCTATAATAGGGCGACTTCTAAGTGCGGATAATAATCCATCAGATCGCACAACCCTGATGTTGGTTGCAATCTACGTAGCCCAGCGCTCTTGGAGTAAACAAGCCCCAATATTTAAAAAGCAGAATAAACCTAAATAAAAGCTCTGTACTCTAGGAGCGGCTTCAGCCGCGAACATTGTTAAAAGTTCTTTGT
This sequence comes from Gammaproteobacteria bacterium, assembly GCA_005801205.1. Taxonomy (GTDB): domain Bacteria; phylum Pseudomonadota; class Gammaproteobacteria; order Pseudomonadales; family Cellvibrionaceae; genus Cellvibrio. Next base: position 24,014 of record SYDJ01000089.1, on the reverse strand, counting down.
AACATTGCGGACATATAAAACAGCTAGTCTTCTAGGTTCGGCATGCTTTTAGCATATCAAATCATGCAAATGTCTGTTGTTAAGCGCAAATGCCTTAGTTGTGTGCACTATTTTATGACGGCGGCAAGTTATAACAAACTCGCAAATCGTCATAAAATATTCTTCAGCTGGTGTTGTGGAAGTTTGTTTTACAGTCTTGGTGTGCGTTTTTTGCGCATTATGGTTGTGAAATACATTCACTTCCCTTGGTAAGTGTCTGCTTTTAATAACTTAAGGCTTGATAAATTGAATTGATAGGGTATATTCTTGGTCGGTCTTTAAATCGTGGGAGTGCTCTTGCAGACCCAAGGACCCCAAGACCAATCAAATCAACGTTGATTATAAAGTTTACTAATTAGGAGTTAAACCATATGGTTTCTAAGAAAATTTTAGCGGTGGCTATTGCTGCTGCTTTGTCCTCACAGGCTGCTTTCGCTACCTTGAACTTGGACAGTGATACTACTGGCTTGGTTTATGCTAAAGAAGCTATCACCACTTTGTCTTCTGGCTACGTTACTGTTACTGCAGCTACTGATGAGTTGGATGTTGAAGCTGCTATAGGTTCAGGTGTTTCTGCTGGCAACCAAATCTATGTTCGTTTTGATTTGACTAACGCTAAGTTTGCATCAACAGTTGATGCTGGGGACTTGACTGTTACTGGTCCAACTAATGCGCCAAGCGTTCAAGTTCAATCTGGTGGTGCTGTAGACGGTACATACGTAATTTTCCAAATCACTGCTGACGCTGATCCAGTTGATGGCATTATCGATCAAGCTGATGATTTGGCTTTGGCTTTGGCCGACTTGAAAATAAGCGGTTCAGCTGGCGTTACTGTTAAATACAGTGCATATGACACTCCAGCTTCTGCTGTAAACCAAGTAGCTGCTAACAAGTTGGCTGAAGCTTCATTTGCAAACGCTATCGCTGTATCTAACGTATTGGATGCAGTATTTACTCCTGATAATGCTGTAGCTGACGTAGCTGACGACTTTATGGAGTTCGTAACTGACGACCTATCTACCACTATTGGTACAATAGAGTTTGCTCTTACTAACTCAGATGCATTGTTGGTTGACGGTACTGTAGTGTCTAGCTTAGACGAGTTGATTGATGACGCAGCGTCTAACGTTGTATTGTCTGGTGATTTGAGCTTCGGTGACTGGACTATTGATGGCTTGGCTATCGATGAAGATACTGGTGCTCTTGAATCTGATAACTTAGACAGCTTAGGTTTCGGTGAGTTTGATGTAGATGTAACTGTTGATGGTGCTACTACCATTAACCCAGGTGCGTACTCATTGGCTACCGATTATACTTCTTTGTCTGGTGCTGACTATCCAGTGGCTGACGAAGAAGGTGATTTGGGCGAAATTACCCGTAACGGTACTTCAATCCAAGTTCCTTACCTAACTACTTATGTTGATTACAATCAACGTGTAGTTTTGGTTAACCGTAGTGCTAAAGCAGCTCCATACAGCTTCGCATTCACCACTGAAGCTGGCATAACTGCTACTGCTGGTACTAAGGCATCTGGCACTATCCCAGCTGGCGAAACTATCGTCATCAAAGCAACTGACATTGTTACTTTGACTGGCGGTTCTCGTACTGCAGCAACCATCACTGTAACTGCTCAAGAAGCAAACGTTGATGCTGCAACTACAACTGTGAACTTGTCTGACAAGGCTACTGATACCGTAAACTTGATCGACCATTCTGGCTCAATCTAATTGTTGAAAAACAATTGGTTGTGTTGAAAAAGGGTGCCTTAGGGCGCCCTTTTTTTATCTGAGAAGTAACATTTGGTGAATAAGTAATATGTTGCGTAGAAAATTTGTACAATGGAGTATTCTTGGGCTTGCTGCGGCCGCTAATGGTTGTTCGGTGCGTCATTATTCTAAAGTAAGAAAGCCAAACGTACTCTTTGTTGCAATTGATGATCTAAATACGTGGATCGGTTGTTTGAGTCATCTACGTGAGGGTGTGCCAAACGCTAAAACCCCCAATTTGGATAAGCTTGCCGAGCAAGGAATGTTGTTTACCAATGCGCATACACCTGTTCCTTGGTGCATGCCTGCTCGCAATAATACGCTTACCGGCTTGTATCCCAATCAATCAGGAATTTACAGCGACGAAGCTTTTCGCGAGTTTCTGCCCAATATACGTACCTTGCCAGAGCATTTTAAAGACAACGGATACTACGCATTGGCGGGAGGAAAAGTTTTTCACGATACCTACCCGCAAATAAATGCGTGGGATGAATATGAACAGTTTACTCGCCCACCCTCGCAGCGCAGACAAAATCCTGCATTAAGCGGAATGTCTGGCGGAATTTCCGATTCCGATACCCTTGATTGGGGGCAGATAGGGGATGATGAAAAAGAATTTACCGATGTGAAGATTGCAGATTGGGCGGTAAAGGCGCTAGCCCGTAATTATGAAAAGCCATTTTTTATGGGGGTTGGTTTTCGCTTTCCTCATTTGCCGTGGTATCTGCCGGAGCGGTATCTCAATACATATCCTCTCGATAAAATAAAATTGCCGTGGATTAAAGAGGATGATCTGGATGACGTTTCCCTTGAAGCAAAAAACATGGCTCTTTCTAGCCCATTTACAAAGACGCCAAGCATTGAAAACTCAGATCATTATCAAGTAGTGAAATCTGATAATTGGAAAAAAGCAGTTCGTGCTTATATGGCTGCAATAACGTTTGTTGATGAGCAGTTAGGTAGAATAATTACTGCTTTAGATGCAGGGAAATATGCCGACAATACAATTGTAGTTTTGTGGAGTGACAACGGATTTCATTTGGGTGAAAAGCTTCACTGGCGTAAATTTACACTGTGGGATCAGGCAACACGTATTCCTTTAATAATGCGAGCGCCGAAGGTCACGACCCCGAAAAGCACAACTAATCAACCTGTGAGTTTGGTGGATATTTACCCCACGCTAATTGATCTCTGCGGCTTGTCTATGCCGAATCATAAGTTGAGTGGTGAAAGTCTTGTTCCGCTGTTAAAAAACCCAAGCACCACAAAAAAGTCTCCTGCATTTGTCACATATGGGAAAGGCAATGATTCTGTTATAGATGAGCGTTGGCGTTACATTCGTTATGTGGACAACACCGAAGAATTATACGATCACCAAGTAGATCCTAATGAATGGTTTAACCTCAGCGATAAAAAAGAATTGATTGCTGTTAAAAATCGCTTGAAGGCATTTTTAAGTTAAATGTGAATGTAATAGTAGGGGTGTTTAGGTAATGCATCTGCGTGGTAGAGAGTTGTCTGATGCGCGTTTTCAAATTGATGCTGTGGATGGCCTGCGAGGGCTGGCAGTATTGTTGGTTTTTCTCAGTCATACGAGCAACCAAGGCTTTTTTTTACTTCCATTCTTAAATTTTGCGGGAATAGGTAAAGAGGGCGTCTATTTATTCTTCCTCCTAAGCGCTTTTTTGCTTACTTTACCTTTTTTGGAGGGTGGAGTTAACGCGTTTAAAAAGGCGCCATTAATTAACTATTGTGTACGACGCTTTTTTCGAATATATCCTTTATACATAGTTTTCTTAATCTTCTGTTTCTTTACGGGAGGTCATTTGTGGACTCTTTTTTCGTTGCCGGAGCCTATAGGTATTCCTTATATTCTCTCGATCAAACAGATATATGATCATATTTTTTTAATTGAAGGGATGGGCGTATCTTGGAGCATATTAGTTGAGTTTAGATTCTATTTTTTTTTGCCGCTTGTGGCTTATCTATATGCCGTAATATTTAAAAATAATATCTATTTATCAATTGTGGCAACGCTATTATTAATTATTATCAGCCAACGAATTTGGCCCAAAGATGGCTCGACATTATATCCCTCAGTTTTAGGGCCCTATATAGGGATTTTCTTTCTGGGGTGTGGTATCGCGTCTCTGCACTACTATTCAAAAACATCGTCATTTATGAATCAGTATAGTGTTCGGCTGGTGATTGATATTATCGCAGTTGCAGCAGCCTTGGGGTTGGTGTATATAATTCCATCCGTTACCAATTTTATAGCAGGTAAAAATATTCCCCTAGATTACTATCATAAGGAATATTTGTTGTACGGTGGTCTATGGAGTCTGGTGTTGTTTGCATGTGTAAACGTGTTTGGCTTGTTTCGCCGTTTGTTCGAGTTATCTGTATTGAGGTACATAGGATTCATTAGCTATAGCTTGTATTTTTTTCATACAACATCCGTGGCGCTTATAAAATACTTTATGCCACAAATACCTTTTGCAGCTTGGTGGATGTTAATACTAGGTATTTGCATCTCTCATGTGACTTGGTTTTACATTGAGCGGCCTACGGCAAAAATTCGCTTTGTGAAAAGCTGAGTCTTGTCGAGTGGTGATGGGTGGAGATATTTACACTTCAACCGCTCTTATATGAAATAAATCAGCAGACACATATTGTCTGCGGATAAGTTTTGGTTCATATGGTTAAATAGTCATTTAAGGCCCTTTAGGATTGCGTAGTGTTTAGAATCTTATCTCAATACATGGCTAGATCTAAGCGGGTATTGTTTTGTCGCGATGTACGTGCGTATTACGGTGGCCACCAGAAAGTAGCTGACTATTTTGCACATTTGCAGTCGAGCCGGGCATTTTCGCCAGAAATATATTTTTCTGAAGCTACTCGTTGGGATAATGCTAATCCTTGGTTTAATACAAACTACCAAACCACGGTTCGCTATGAACCTAAAAACTATCACTATGCATTTTTGGCGGGTATGGATTGGTCGCTTTATTTGAATACTCCTCGGCCGTTAAATCAACCTGTGATCAACTTAATTCAGCATGTTCGTCATGCGGATCCCGCTGAGGATGTACATCAATTTTTGACTCAGCCTGCTATTCGAATTTGTGTGGCGCAACAAGTTAGCGATGCCATTCTGGCTACAGGTAAGGTTAAAGGTCCCGTTTTTACTATCGCTAATGGGCTTGAGCTACCAGAGCTATCGCTAATTAAACAATGGGATGTGTTGATCTTGGGAAATAAGCAACCCGTGCTGGCTGCTGAATTGGCGAGTGCGTTGATGTTATCAGGGCTTAGGGTTTTGGTTGTTGATAAGTGGGTGCCGCGAGCTGATTTGTACGCTCACATGGCCGCTAGCCGAATGGCAGTATTGTTGCCTCACTCAACAGAGGGCTTTTATTTGCCCGCATTAGAAGCGATGCACTTCTGCGATTTGGTGGTTGTGCCAGATGCGATTGGGAATCGGGCCTTTTGCAGTAATGGCATTAATTGCTTAATGCCTGAATACAATCAAGAGTCAATTAGTCGGACAATGTTTGCTGTCATAGAAATACTGAATAATGCAGAGTTATTATCTCGCTATAAAGCTGAAGCAAAAAAAACGGTTGAAAATTTTTCGTTACAGCGTGAGCGCAGTGAGTTTCTATCCTTGATGAAACGAGTTGATGTGCTTTGGGCTGATCATAAATTTAATATTAGCCATGTTGACGACACTCAAAATCTATTTAAGTGACCTTTTGTGAATCAGAATTTGAATACCTTACTCCTAACGGGTTTGCCGCGCGCGGGCACAACGCTGTGTTGTCATATTCTCAATGATTACTCCAATGTCTTGGCTCTTCATGAGCCGCTAACACCAGCTGATTTTGACCCGTCTAAGGGGCGAGATTTTGCCGTGGCGCAGATTGCGGATTTTGCTCATGGTATGCGAAATAAAATCTTAACAACGGGGATTGCCACAAGTCGCCTGAAAAACGGGAAAGTACCTGATAATCCAGTGGGTGCAGCAACTCTGGCGGGTTTGCGTCAAATCGATGTGAGCCTTGGGGAAATGGATGTGAGCGCCCATATTGAGAACGATAATTTCACCTTGGTCGTCAAGCATAATGCCTTGTTTACAGGCTTGTTGCCGGAGTTGGCAGAAGTATTTCCGGTATTTGGTGTGGTGCGGAATCCTTTGTCTGTGCTGGCGAGCTGGAATCAGGTGGATTTACCGGTTAATCAAGGCCACATACCTGCGGGTGAGATGTTTTGTTCTGAGCTTAAGGAAAAACTTGCGTCTATATCCGACAGGATAGATCGGCAGCTCTATATCCTAGAGTGGTTTTGTGAGCGCTTTGCAACGCAGCTTGCAGGGCGAGTACTGCGTTATGAAGAGTTTGTCGAGGATGTATCATCCATAGGGCGCTGTATGAGGCTCAACACTTCGTATCAAGGCAATATACTTTCGCGCACAAGCCGTAATAGCGCTTATGATCGTCCAGTAATGGAAGAGCTGTATAAGCGGTTGATGGTTTTTGGCGATGCTATATGGTCGTTTTATTCGCTCGATCAGGTTGATGAATTGATGGAGTCAATTCGAGCGAATAGCCCTAGCATATGAGTTCTCCGCTAGTTTTCTGTTTCCTGCCAGTCCGTTATTGCGTCGTAAGACTCGTCTTCATTTGGGCGAGCTGTATAGTAGTAAAGTGCGATTGACTTTCTGGTTATATGTTCCGGTGTATTAAGTGGCTTGGGGTGCCCGTGAAAAGATTTCTTATTGGTGTTAAACACAACCAACCGATTAAAGAGGGGCATGATTGAGGCTTCGCATTGAGTCATGTCCGTATTCCAGAGTTCTAGTGCACCGTTATAATCATCCTTCCACTCTTTATTTAAATAAAATAAGACATTGATTCTGCGATACAGGTTGATCGCGTCTAACTGATTAAAATCGGTATGAACGGCAAGCTTACCTCCGCTCAGAATTTGATGAAGACCTCCTCCGTGAAAATAGGGGTCCGGGAGGAGTTTCGTTATTCCTGTGAGCTTTTCGAGAAAGTTCAAAAAAGGGTAGGAGTTAAATGCGGCAAGAACATTCAATATATAAGGTGAAACACCTTCTAGCCGTGAGGCGTGACCTATGCCTTGCTTTTTAGGTTGATGCATAGTATCTCGTTGTCGCCAGTCCAGCCAAATGGGTGAGTCTGGTTGCGGGAAATCTTGAAAAATGTAGTTTGCTTCTTTGGTGGTTAAAAAATCATCAAAAACAGCATGAGGAAATGGAGTCGCAGTAAGGTATTTTTCATGGCCCCCCTTAGCGAGCGACTCTAGTTCTGGTGTGTCAAAGTTAAATAGCTTTCTATGAAACAACATTTTGCAACCTCTGGTTGGGAAAGTACATTTTCTGAGTTGGGCCTTACATAAGATAGAGCATACTGCTCCCAATGAATCAGTTGTATGCCCTGTGTTGAAGGGGACAATTCTACACAAATCAATTCTGCGCATCATTTTTAATAGATGTTAGAATTGCGGCATTAAATAGTAGGTTTGCTCAATATTATTGTCTAAATAGGTTGGCCTTGCTTGAAGTCTCTAGATTTTATGATTATCGGTGCGCAAAAGGCGGGGACAACCGCTTTAAGCCATTTTCTTGCACAGCATCCCGCAGTAGCAATGGCGCAAGGCAAAGAAGTACATCTATTCAATACTCAAGAAGTGGTTGAGTCTTGGGATTCAGAAAAGATTAATCATTTTTATAGTAGCTTTTTTCAGGGTGTTAGTACGGATTTAGTGTGGGGCGAAGCAACGCCTATTTATCTTTACTGGCCGCCCATTATTCCAGCACTAAAAAAATATAAAGCTTCGTTAAAAGTTATTGTGATCCTGCGAGACCCAGTAGAAAGAGCGATTTCACAGTATCAAATGGAGAGTGTTCGCAAAAAAGAGTGGCTGCCACTCTGGTTGGCGCTTTTGTTTGAGCCCTTGCGGTTGGCGCTTGCTGGGCGAGAGTTAATGCATGCCCACAAATGCTACTCCTATGTTGCTAGAGGTTTTTATGCGCAGCAACTAGAGCGGTTGCGAGAGCACTTTGGTGACGATCAAATTTTGATTATTGAAAATAATGAATTGCGTCAATCACACACAAAAACCCTTCAGCGTGTGTATAAGTTTTTATCATTAGAAGCGCATGAAATCGCACCCGAACTAGTATTTGAAGGGGAGTATGCTCAGCGAAACCATTGGGGCATGAATTTTTTGATAGTGCCATTATTAAGATGGCGCTTTAGAAAAGCTAATCGAAAATTGAAAAAAATATTAACCGACATGGGTGTCAGTTGTAACTGGCACTGGCTCGCAGCAGAGTGATCCTTATGCAAGATGTTATTCAAGGGGCGAAGAAAGTGGGGCGCAAAGGTATAGTGCTTGCCGGTGGTTCAGGCACACGTTTATATCCACTTACAAAAGCCATAAGTAAACAAATTGTCCCTATTTACGATAAGCCCATGATTTACTACCCGCTTACCACACTAATGTTAGCGGGCATTCGCGATATTTTAATTATTTCTACGCCTCGTGATTTGCCAACGTATCGTGAATTATTGGGTGACGGAAGTGATTGGGGGTTGCGCATTGAATATGCCGAGCAGCCTTCTCCCGATGGCTTGGCGCAGGCATTTATTATCGGCGAGGATTTTATCGGCGAAGATAATTGCGCTTTGGTATTGGGCGATAACATTTATTATGCCCATGACTTTTCCCGTTTGTTGCAAAATGCGGATGCGCGAACCAGCGGCGCAACGGTTTTTGGTTATCATGTTGATGACGCGCGCGCCTATGGTGTGGTTGAATTTGATGATCACGGCAATGTGTTATCAATTGAAGAAAAGCCCCTGCAACCAAAATCAAAATACGCTGTTACCGGCTTATATTTTTACGATAATAGCGTTATCGAAATTGCAAAAGCTATTAAGCCTTCTGCGCGCGGCGAGCTAGAAATTACTGATGTGAATAGAACCTATTTAGAGCAAGGTCAATTAACGGTTGAATTGTTGGGGCGTGGTGCTGCGTGGTTGGATACGGGTACCCACGACAATTTGTTGGCCGCGAGTCAATTTATTCAAACCATTGAAAAGCGCCAAGGCTTGAAAGTGGCTTGCCCAGAAGAAATTGCGTACCGCATGGGTTATATCGATAAGACCCAGTTAATGCGCTTGGCGGAGCCCTTGCTTAAAAGTGGTTACGGCCAATATTTATTAGAAATTTTGAACGATAGAGTTTTTTGATGGAAATTATCAAAACAGCAATTCCCGATGTCTTAATATTTAAACCCAAAGTGTGGGGCGATGCGCGTGGCTATTTTTATGAAAGCTTTCGTCAGCAGTGGTTTGACGATGCAGGAATAGACGCTACTTTTGTGCAGGATAATCAAAGCTCATCGCAAAAAAATGTATTGCGTGGTTTGCATTATCAAATTCAAAAGCCACAAGGTAAATTGGTTCGCGTTATTGCCGGCGAAGTCTTTGATGTGGCGGTTGATTTGCGTAAGTCGTCGCCCACGTTTGGTCAGTCGGTCGGAGTGCATCTCTCCGATACTAATAAGCTTATGCTGTGGATTCCGCCAGGTTTTGCACATGGCTTTAGTGTTATTAGTGAACATGCAGAGTTGTACTACAAGTGCACCGAATACTATGCGCCAGAATATGACCGCTCTTTATTGTGGAATGATCCTGCACTGAAAGTTGAATGGCCATTGTCGGGCGCTGAGCCTGTGTTGTCGGCTAAAGATAAGGCGGCAAGGCACTTAAATGATGCTGAGGTCTTTGCGTGAAGGTTCTTATAACGGGCGCTAATGGTCAATTGGGCTATGCACTCCAAAAGACCAGTAATGTATTTGCGGATCACTATGCTTTGGAGTTGATCGCACTGACTCGTGCAGAGTTAAATTTATCGCAAGTGGGTAGCATCATAAATGTATTGGACGGTTTTTTGCCGGATGTAATTATTAATGCTGCCGCTTATACCGCAGTAGATAAAGCTGAAATCGAAACTGAGCTTGCCAAAATAATTAACGCTGATGCAGTAAAGCAAATAGCGATTTGGTGCCAAACGCACAACAAAACCTTGATTCATGTTTCAACAGATTTTGTTTTCGATGGAAAAAAATCTAGCCCTTATGATATTACTGACGAAACCAATCCAATCGGTATTTATGGAAAAACTAAACAACAGGGCGAAGCTTTTGCATTAAGTGAATGTGAAACCGCTTATGTTGTTCGTACAGGTTGGGTTTACGGTGAGCATGGCGCAAATTTTGTAAAAACAATTTTGCGTTTGGCGAGTGAGCGTGAAAATTTAGGCATAGTTTCGGATCAAATAGGTACGCCAACTTACGCGTTGCATTTGGCGGAAATGATTTGGCAATTGATTCTGCAAAAGCCGCCGCAAAAAATATGGCATTTTTCTGATGCGGGAGTGGCGAGCTGGTATGATTTTTCTGTGGCTATTGTGAATGAAGCTCATTCCTTCGGTATATTGGTGCGTAAGCCAATCATTAAACCGATTGCGACCTTGGATTACCCCACGCCAGCTCAGCGCCCAGCGTTTAGCGTGTTGAGTAAAACAAACACATGGAGCAATTTAAATGTTGCTCCTGTTCACTGGCAAGCGGCATTAATAAAAATGCTCAGTGCTCTTAAGCAAGCTTAAGTGTTCTAGCGCTTCTAAATCAATTAATTGATAAAACATGATATGAAAAAAATGCTTGTTACCGGCGGTGCCGGATTTATTGGTGCTAATTTTTGTCACTATTGGATGCAACATTATCCGCAGGATCAAGTGGTGGTATTAGATGCTTTAACCTATGCGGGGCATCGCGAACATTTAGCCAGTTTAGAAGCAAAGGGTTTGGCCTTTGTGCATGGCGATATTGGCGATCAGTTGGTGGTTGAAGAAATTTTTGAAAAATTTCAAATTGACACCTTGGTGCATTTCGCTGCCGAATCCCATGTGGATCGGTCAATTTCAGGGCCAGATGCATTTATTCAAACCAATATTATGGGTACGCACACGCTATTAAAAGTTGCTAAACAATATTGGTTGGATAATGGTGTGCAAGAGCATAGATTTCATCACGTCTCTACCGATGAGGTTTATGGTTCCTTAACCGAAACTGCTCCGGCTTTTAATGAGGCAACGCCTTTTTCGCCCAATTCACCGTACTCAGCATCTAAGGCTGCCTCAGATCATCTCGTGCGCGCCTATCATCATACCTATGGTTTGAAAGTCACTACCAGTAATTGTTCCAATAATTATGGTCCTTATCAGGACGGCGAAAAATTAATCCCCTTAATTATAAAAAATATTTTGAATGGTAAATCTTTGCCTATTTATGGTGATGGGAAAAATATTCGCGATTGGCTTTATGTTGAAGATCATTGTCGTGCTATAGATTTGATTCTCACTCGCGGCAAAGTGGGTGAAGTTTACAATGTGGGTGGCGAAAACGAATGGCGCAATATTGATATTGTCACTTTGATTTGCAATTTGCTAGATGAAAAGTTTTTAAATGACAGTTTATTAATGGCACAGTTTCCGAACTCGCCTTGTGCGGCAGGTGCGGGTGCAAAATCATTAATTACCTTTGTAGCTGATAGGTTGGGTCATGATCGTCGCTATGCTATAGATCCTAGCAAGTGCCATGAACAATTGAATTATCGCCCACTGGAAAGCTTTGAGACAGGGATACGCAAAACCATCGATTGGATGCTGCGCAATCAATAATTTTTGGACTCGATATGTTTGTTCAAGCTTGGAAAAATAGATCATTAATTTGGCAATTATTGCAGCGCGATGTGCAAGCACGGTATCGTGGTTCTGCGCTCGGATTATTGTGGGCCTTGGCAACGCCCATTATTATGTTAAGTATTTATACCTTTGTATTTCAAAAGGTATTTAAATCGCGTTGGAGCGATACCAGTGGTGAGACTACATTAAGCTTTGCCATTATTTTATTTTTAGGTTTGAGTATTCATGGCTTGCTCACAGAAACTCTCACTAAGTCACCACTACTTATCGTAGGAAATCAAAACTTTGTTAAAAAAATTGTGTTTCCGCTTTCAATATTGTCGTGGGTAACGTTGTTAAGTGGTTTAGTTACTTTCTTAATCAGTTTTAGCTTGCTATTGGTTTTAATACTGGTAGAGCTAAAAACAATTCCAATCACAGCGTTGCTCATTCCGATTATTTTACTGCCTTATTGTCTTCTCATGCTGGGAATTTCCTGGATATTGGCTGCGCTTGGAGTCTATTTGAGGGATATCCAACAAATTACGGGAACGCTCGCGACTTTCCTGCTATTCCTTAGCCCAGTTTTTTATTCCACGAGTATTTTGCCTGAGTCGTTTCAGAAGCTGATTTTCTTAAACCCCTTGTCGTATGTGGTAGAGGCTAGCCGAGACGCTCTTATTTACGGCAGTTTGCCGAGTTTTAGCGGTTTAGCGATTTATTCTGTGGTTGCAATTACAGTCGCTTATCTAGGCAATTACTTTTTTCGAAAAGTAAGCCCTGGATTTGCAGATGTACTTTAAAAGCGGTTAAAGGTTATTTTATGATTCGTGTTAGCAACCTTTCTAAAACCTATCTCATTTGGCTAACTCCTTTTAGTCGTTTATTCGTTCCTTTGGCTGTTCGTATATTTAGGAAAGCTTTTCCGGGTTATGTTGCAGACTTAATGCAAAAATATTGTCAGCCTATACAAGCATTAATTGATGTCGAGTTTAGTGTGGAGTCTGGCGATAGTTTAGGAATTATCGGTTTAAACGGTAGCGGTAAGAGCACGCTTTTACAAATTATTGCAGGTACCTTACAGCCCAGCCAGGGCTCTGTAGAAGTTGTTGGGCGCGTCGCTGCATTGCTTGAATTAGGTAGCGGGTTCGATCCAGAGTTTACGGGTCGGGAAAATGTTTTTTTAAATGCATCTATTTTAGGCTTAAGCCAACAAGAAATTGCTGCGCGCTACGACGCTATAGTTGCCTTTGCTGATATTGGTGACTTTATTGATCGCCCTGTAAAAACCTATAGTTCAGGCATGATGGTGAGATTGGCATTTGCGGTGCAGGTTCATGTCGATCCCGATGTGCTTATTGTTGATGAAGCTTTGTCCGTTGGTGATGCGCGTTTTCAAGCAAAAGCACTGACAAAAATCGAAGAAATTTTAAAGCGCGGTACGACGCTATTGTTTGTTGGTCACGATTTAAGTGCGGTTAAATCTTTTTGCAACCGAGCACTTTTGTTGGATAAAGGGCGCGTCATTAAATCGGGAATTCCCGATGACGTTATTGCTGATTATTTATATATGGTGCAAAAAGATCGTATTGAGGCCGCAGGCTTGGGTGTTTCTTTAACACGGCATGATAAAGGCTTCGTCGCAACGGGCTATGATATTGCAAGTGCTGAATTTATTGGTTTGGGTCAGCATGCAATCTTGGGATATGGCGATAAGGTTGCGCTGACAATTGAAATTCAGAAGGCAATAGTGGTTGATGCGCCTTTTCTAATTTTGGATGTGATTGATAATCGCGGCATGCAATTAAGCGGTCGCCGAATTGCGATTCCAGATTTTATGGGTGTAAAACGTTTAACAGTTAGTTTGGATTGCACTTTCCAAAAAGGTATCTATCGTATTCGCATGCGTCTAGTGAGTGCGCCTAGCATTGAGTTAACTATGATGATGAGCCGCTATGATGAATTATTGTCCATTGAAATGATTGATGATGTGCGCGATAAATTTACTGGTTTATTTCCATTGCCAATGGATGCTCAGTGGGATGTAGATTAAATATGACAGCTTTAGCCGATCAATTTCAAATTAGCATTGACTGGCGCGCCGAGAGAGCCTTGGTTTCTGGGCGCGGTTATTGTTTGCTGCTTGACGATGCGCATGTAATTCCATTTAAAGTTACTGCAATTAAATATCGTAAGCATGATGCGACGGGTGAGCACTTATCGGCCAAGAAAATTAATCATAATGAATCTGGCGTTATCAATATTAGTATGGCAGAGCCTATTCCGGTGAATGCGGGCGACGTATTTGATATTGTGGATGCAGAAAGTGGTGCAACTTTAGGCGTTGGTGTATTTGAATTTGTTCTGCATCGTGCTACCAATATTCGCTGGCAACATCTCACGGTAGACAAAAAAGCTCGCGCGGAATTAAAGCAGCAGCGGGCTTGCTGTATTTGGTTTACGGGTCTTTCTGGCTCAGGTAAATCTACAATTGCGAACTTGCTTGAAAAGCGCTTGTATGACAAAAAATTACATACCTATTTGCTTGATGGTGACAATCTACGCCACGGGCTAAATCGCGATTTAGGTTTTACGGAAGCTGATCGCGTTGAGAATATTCGTCGTGTTGCCGAGGTTGCGCGGTTAATGGTGGATGCGGGTTTAATCGTACTGGCCTCCTTTATTTCTCCATACGAGGCCGAGAGATTAATGGCGCGCAAGCTGTTTGCGCAAGGTGAGTTTGTTGAAGTGTTTGTGGATACGCCCTTGAATGAATGCGAGAAGCGTGACGTAAAAGGCCTTTACGCAAAAGCGAGGCGTGGGGAACTTAAAAACTTTACAGGCATAGATAGTGGGTATGAGCCTCCTACGAATCCAGAATTACATCTGGAGACCGTCAACCAATCAGCTGAAGCTTGTGTAGAGCAAATTATGGCACTTTTAGATTTGAACTGATCGCCTCGTTTCACCAATCTTGATGTGAATCCACAGCCCCCCCATTGAGCATGGCGTCATTCTTGAAAATATAGGAAAATGGCCGACTTTGGAGCATCTACAAGAATTACGCTTCCCTTCGAATTCAGTACGAGAGAGTGACTGTGATTACAGAAACTAAGAAATTAATTGTTGTGATTGGTATGCATCGCACGGGTACGAGTTTAATTACTCGTGGCTTGCAGGTTATGGGCGTGAATTTAGGTGATAACTTGTTGCCCGCCATGGCTGAAGTTAATGCTAAGGGGTTTTGGGAGGATGCAGATATCAATGCTTTTAATATTGAGATGCTGCATGCGATTAACAGTGAGTGGGATTGCTTGACTCCCATTACGACCACCAATATTCAACAACTAGAGCATCAGGGCTATTTTCTGCGTGCAGTTGAGCTGTTGCGCAAAAAAGTTGCGCAGGTTTCTGTTTTTGGCTTGAAAGATCCTCGGATTGCAAAACTATTACCTTTTTGGGGGATGGTGTTTGATCACTGCAATTATGATGTGAGTTACCTGCTCACTATTCGTCATCCGCTCAGTGTGGTCAAGTCGTTGCAAAAGCGCGATAACTTGAGTGCAGAAAAATCTTACCTATTATGGTTTACTCATGTGATTACTGCATTGACATTTTCAATGCGTAAGCAATTGTCTTTGGTAGACTATGATTTTTTTATGCAGCACCCAAGTAGTGAGTTGGAGCGTTTAGCAAGGGGCTTGGGTTTAAGCGTAAATCATCAAGAATTACAGTTTTTTCTTGATCAATTTGTCGACAACAACTTGCGCCATACTCACTATGCACTGGACGATTTAGTATTAGATGCAGCATGCCCCTTTCCCGTTCAAGATGTCTATAGTCATCTGTTAAAAATTGCATCGGGTGAAACCGTTTTCGATATTTCGGTATTAGATAATCTTATTCAGCAATGGTCAGAATTTTTGGATTTCGGCTTGGCTCCATTTGCAATTATTGACTCGTTATATGACGCGACTCGCTCTGCAGAGTTTAAGATGCAAGAGCAAGCACAAGCGCTTGATCTAAAAAGCCATCTTATCGGTAATCTTGAAAAATTTAATGAAGACCGAGTCCAGCAAATTGAAAAACTATATGCGGCAACTTTAGAGCGCGATGTTCATGTTGAAAAATTGACTCAGCAATTGGTTGTGGCAGAAGGCGAAATTAAAAAACTATTTGCCGCAGCCGAACAAAAGGATTCACAGATTTTGCAGCTCGGTGAAGAATTTAAGTTGTCGTCACGAGCGCGAGATAATCATATTCTTAGTTTGAATCAGCAGATCGCAAGTTTAAATGAGCAGCTAATAACTGCGATCACTGAGCGCGATGAGAAAGTCATTGAATTAGGTCGGCAATTATTATCTGCTGAAAAAGAGATTCAGCGTATGTTTGCTGCGACCTTGCAGCGTGATGAACATATTGCTAGCTTAAACGATAACATAGCATCGTTGAATGGGGATAATCAGCGTATGTTTGCTGCGACCTTGGAGCGTGATGAACATATTGCTAGCTTAAACGATAACATAGCATCGTTGAATGGGGATAATCAGCGTATGTTTGCTGCGACCTTGCAGCGTGATGAACATATTACTGGCTTAAACGCTAACATAGCGTCGTTGAATGAGGAGAGGCAGCGTCTGGTTGACTCTACTCTTGAGAGAGATAGACATATTGTCCATTTGAACCAGGAATTATTGATGATTGGAAGTGAAATTAATCGCATGATGGCAGCCCTTTCGGATCGCGATGAAAAAATTACAGCATTAAATCACAATGTAATTGAATTAAATGCCGCATTATTGCGGTCCAATGATGAAACCAATCGCACCTTCGCTGCGACATTGGAACGTGATGCGCATATCGTCAATTTAAATCAGCAATTGGAGACTGCGCAATACGAAATTAATCGGTTATTTGCGTTGACTCAAGAGCGAGACTTATTGATTGGGCAGTTAAGCAATCAGTTGCATGGTTTGTCTTTACAAACCCAAATGATATTGCAAAGCCGCTCATGGAGAATGACTCGCCCATTGCGCTTTATATTGCGCCTCATTAAACACGGGTTGACTGTGGATGATAAAAGTAAAATTTTGTTGGGCTTGCGCAAGCTAAATCAAAAACTCCCTGTTTTTTTGCAAAATATTAATCGTGCATTGTTTGGGAAATGGCTGCGCTCCATGGTGAGTAAGCCGGCTGTAATGGTGACTGCAGAAATTCAAGAGAGCCCATCGCAGCCCCAGTCAGACTTTCAACCGCCTGTAATGCCTGCGCTAACATCAGGTAAAGATTTTATTGTGTGGGGCGTGATTGATTGGCATTTTCGTCATCAGCGTCCGCAGCAAATTGCACAAGCATTGGCAGCGGAGGGCGACCGTGTTTTTTATATATCGTCTAATTTAATCGAAGCCAAAGCTGCAGGATTCTCTGTTGAGCCCTTGGATAAAGAGGGTAGGCTTTTTCAAATTCATTTGTGTGTGAATACGCCGACAATTATTTATCACCATGCGCCTAGCGACCAAGTGAGAAAAGAGTTGCTTGGCAGCATGGGCGAGCTGTTGTTATGGGCCAATGCGGGTCAGATTATTAATATAGTGCAGCATCCATTTTGGTCGCCTATTGCGCAACGCATACCCAATAGCCAATTGGTTTATGATTGCATGGATCACCATGAAGGGTTCGAAAATACGGGTAAAGAAGTTATCGCCTTAGAGCATGAGTTGTTCCGGGTGGCAGACTTAACCATTACGACATCTGGCTTTCTGGATGATATTGTTGCCAAATACACTCCGCATCGCGAAATTATTCGCAATGCGGGTGAATTTGAATACTTTGCTAAAACGCCTTTGAATATTTATCGCGACCCTCAAGGACGTAAAATTATTGGTTACTATGGCGCTATAGCGGAGTGGTTCGATATCGAATTAATTCGCCAGCTATCAGAGCGTTTTTCTGATTGCTTATTGCTGCTTGTGGGCGCAGATACGGTTAATGCTGAGTCGCAATTGTCGACACAAAAAAATATTATTTTCACTGGGGAAGTGGCTTACAAAGATCTTACTCATTATCTTTATGCATTTGATGTCTGCCTACTACCCTTTAAAGTAATACCACTAATTCTTGCCACTAACCCTGTCAAAATTTATGAGTATCTTGGTGCAGGAAAACCTGTTGTTGCAGTAGATGTTCCCGAGATAAAACAGTTTGGGGACTTGGTTCGCGTGGGCAGAGACCACTCGCATTTTATTGAACAGGTGGGGTCAGTTTTATCTGAGCCCGTAACGGATAAAAATATTGCAGCGCGCAAAGCGTTTGCTGAGCAGCAAACTTGGCACCATCGCGCTCGTGATTTGGCGCGTGCGGTAAGCCGTTTCCATCAACCTAAAGTAAGCGTTATTGTGGTTACTTACAATAATTTGGATCTTACCAAGGCCTGCTTGCATAGCTTGGAAGTTTATTCGCACTATTCAAATTATGAAGTCATTGTGGTTGATAATGCTTCTAGCGATGACACCCCAAACTATTTGCGTGAGTGGGCTGCACAAGGTGAAAATCGCGTTATTATTTTAAATCCAGATAATAAAGGTTTTGCGGCGGGTAATAATCAGGGGTTGTTGGTGGCGAGCGGTGATTATTTGGTTTTGCTGAATAATGACACTTATGTCACGCCGGGTTGGATTTCTTCCTTGGTGAAGCATATAGCGCGCGATCCAAAAATTGGATTACTCGGCCCAGTAACGTGCAATATAGGTAATGAGGCAAAAATTAATCTCCATTACAGCAATATGAGTGAGATGTTAGTCGAGTCGAATAAATTTACTTTACGTCATATCGGCCATTTAACTCCCTTGCGCACCGCCGCCTTTTTCTGTGTGATGATCTCGCGTGCTGCTTATGAAAAGGTGGGCTTGTTAGATGAGGCTTTCGGCATAGGCTTTTTTGAGGATGACGATTATTGCCGGCGAGTTGAGCAGGCAGGCTTTAGTATTTACTGTGCTGACGATGTATTTATTCACCATCATTTGTCTGCTTCGTTTAATAAATTAAAGCTTGAAACGCGACAAAAGCTGTTTGAAGAAAACAAAGTAACTTATGAAAAAAAATGGGGGCCGTGGATTCCTCATGTTTATCGCCCTGGTGTAAGTTGATTTTTTAAGACTATTTATTGAGTTGATACATGAAAATTATTTGTGTTGCAGGTACGCGTCCAGAAGCTATTAAAATGGCTCCGGTTATTTTAGAACTGAAAAAAAATCCTGCATTTGATGTGCGTGTGTTGGCAACAGCTCAGCATCGTCAAATGCTGGATCAAGTGTTTGAAGTGTTTGGCATAGTACCTGATATTGATTTGGATATTATGCAGCCCAATCAATCTTTGCCGACCTTGACTGCGCGTTTATTACTTAAACTCGATGAGGTTTTGCAACTTGAAAAGCCCGATGTGGTTTTGGCGCAGGGCGATACAACAACTGTAATGACGGTATCGCTCGCATGTTTTTATTTGCGCATTCCGTTTGGACATATTGAAGCAGGTTTACGTACTTGGGATATGCAGAATCCATTTCCGGAGGAGATGAATCGCGTTATTGCCGGCCGTTTAGCGCATTGGCATTTTGCGCCTACGCCAAGTTCACGTACGAATTTATTAACTGAAAACGTTGCCGATGAAAAAATTTGGGTGACAGGTAATACTGTAATTGATGCATTGCATTCTGTGTCAGCGGAACATTTACCCTTGGATTTACCGCTGGATGGCACTAAGCGTTTGATCTTGGTGACTGCGCATCGCCGTGAAAATTTCGGAGAGCCTTATCGTGAAATTTGTCGAGCTGTAAAGCACATTGCGGATAATAATGCTGATGTACAGATTTTATATCCTGTGCATCCCAATCCTAATATTCAAGCAACGGCCTACGAGCTTTTGGATGGCCATGCACAAATTATTTTGTGCCCTCCCTTAGATTATTTACCGTTTGTTGCTGCCATGCAGCGCGCGCATATTATTCTCAGCGATTCCGGCGGTGTACAAGAAGAGGCACCAGCCTTAGCTAAGCCTGTGCTGGTTTTGCGTTGCGAAACCGAGCGCCCAGAGGCAGTTGAAGCTGGCGTGGTGAAATTAGTAGGCCCAGATTTTGATGCTATTGTGCGTGAGTGCCAGCTATTGCTAGATGATGAAACGGCTTACCATGCAGTGGCGCGCGGTGTTTCACCCTATGGTGATGGCAAAGCGGCTGAACGGATTCATCAAGTGCTGCGCGAGTATGCGGCGCAATGCAATTAATTTATCTAGCGCCTTTAGCATGGTCTAGCTTTGCCCAGCGCCCACATATGTTTGTGCGCTGGTTTCATGAAAAGTATCAATGCCCTGTGTTGTGGGTGAACCCTTATCCCACACGTTTCCCTGCATTAAGCGATTTAAAACGAGTTACACACAATCCTGATTCATGTGATACTGAAACTCCAGAATGGTTAGAAATTATTTCTCCCAAAAGTTTACCGATTGAACCACTGGCGGGTTCACAATTTGTGAATGCGCTTTTGTGGAAATCATTGTTGCGCAAGATGCGTGATTTTTCTTCGCGCGATACAACGCTAATCGCCATCGGTAAGCCTTCTGCGCTTGCATTACAGTGTTTGGATGAACTCCCACAGTGCCAATCTTTCTATGATGCCATGGATGATTATCCGCAGTTTTATCGTGGCTTATCGCGCTCTGCTTTTTCTCGGCGAGAGCAAAATGTCGCTCAGCGTGTTACCACAATGGCTGTCTCATCGACGCAATTGCATAAGCATTGGCAAGTGCGCCGTAGTGATGTGCAATTAATTCGTAATGGTTTAATGACGGATTATTTTTTACCGCCCGCAGTGCGAGGGTTAAATCTACAGCAGCCAGTATTCGGATATGTGGGGACTATCGCGCAGTGGTTTGATTGGGATTGGGTGATCCATCTCGCAACATTATTTCCCGCCGCGTGTGTGCGTTTAATTGGCCCATGTTATGTGGCCCCACCAGGAAATTTGCCAATCAATATCGAGTTGCACCCTGCGTGTGATCACGCTGCGGCTATCAATGCTATGAAGTCTTTTGCCGTTGGTTTGATTCCATTTCATTTGAATCAGCTTACTGCGAGTGTGGATCCAATAAAGTTTTATGAGTATCGCGCGCTTGGCATTCCAGTTGTCACGACTGCTTTTGGCGAAATGTTAGAGTATCGCGGACAAACGGGTGTTTTTATTGTGGATGGTTTTGATGGTTTATTTGAGCAGGTTGAGTCGGCACTAAAATATCAAGACAGCGTATTAAATAGAACGCAATTTATAGCCGCCAACTCTTGGCGTGAAAGATTCAACTCCATTGTGTTCCAGTAGCGGTTGTCGTCCATGATTTTTATTTTCGTTCTAGTAGGCAGTAGGATATAGCTATAAAAGCAGGCTTATTACTGGCATTTGAGCGATTGAAGCCAAGCGATATTAATTTACTTTCCATACTTTCATCTTGAACCCTTTTTTCTAATAATGGACATGAAATAAAGATTTTAGTGGCTGTTGAAAGTCCTATAGGGAAGACATGTATCTTTACTTTGTTATGTAGCAATGCCATGCCCAGCTCTGAGGTAGCCACAATATCTTTTTCGCTAAAGCTATCTCTTATTGTTTCAGCAAGATCTAGGCCTGTTGGTTGACCTGAGGCATAATTTTTAAATGATATTACGTACTCTTTTAGCCCAGTGGACGGAGTCAAATCTAACTTATTTATTTTATAATTATTTTGCGCGATATATGTGAATAGTATTATAGAAATAACACATGTAAACCAGATCAATCTAAGTTTTT
Organism: Gammaproteobacteria bacterium; assembly: GCA_005801205.1. Taxonomy (GTDB): domain Bacteria; phylum Pseudomonadota; class Gammaproteobacteria; order Pseudomonadales; family Cellvibrionaceae; genus Cellvibrio. Next base: position 2,595 of record SYDJ01000089.1, on the reverse strand, counting down.
TAGAGTGGTTACGCTGACAGAAATTGAATAAGTTGGTGCCGCCTGCAACCGCAGAAAATGCTAAAACTGGAAAGTAGTAAGAGTGATAGTGCGTAAGCCAGTTGACTTTTTCTGCGCCGCCTATTTTACCAATCATATTAGGTAGCATGACCGCAAGTGTAATTAAAAAATATCTAGGTGCACATAAGCTAAGAATCAGCAGTACGCTATTGTTCTGTAAATTCAGAATAATTTTATCAATAAATCCTGGGATTTCTAGCCTTCTAACCGCTTCTTCAAGATTGCGAGGTATGAAGTTGTTGTAATAGACGTTTTCTAATAGGTAGTTTTTTTGAAAGTAAAAATACGCAATACCAATTATGCCAATAGCCATTCCAATGGCGAACTGCTTGCTTGATTCTCTTTGAAAAAATAAAAAAGAGTGTGCGAAAATAATTAGGCCTGCTATTGCTCCAGCTCTTTCATTAATTAGGGCAATGATAATAAGAGTAACAATAATAAATTGTGGTTTGGCTTTACTGTAAAGAGCAGCGCACAACAAAAAGCCAGCCAGTAAAAATATTCGATCGGGATAAAATTGCCCCATTATGCCAATAAACCAATTGGGGTTTAACGCAATAGATAATGGCAGTAATAATGCGGCGCGATAACTTCCGGTCGTCGCTTTAACGAAAAAGTATGCCGCAAGCAATAGCCCGCAAAAGCAACTTGTTTGAATGATTATCAGCAATAATGATGAAGATATCAGCGGGTGCAGGAGTGATAGTGGCGTTAGTATGTAGTAGGCGTGAAAGCCCAGCATATTTCGTTCTTGCTGTTCAGGTGCGGTAATCCTTGAAGTGATGAGCTCTTCTGTTGTTATTTTGAATTGCTTTTCCTCAATGAAGCTCTGTGTGTTCGCAAACACATTAGAGTTGAATCCCTTTCCTGTAGAAATATTTTCTATGAGTTGTTCAAATATAGCCGCATCGCCTTGGCGGTTGATTTGAATGGCATTTTTGCCAGTCGACAGTATTGCGACTAATACTATGGCTATGAGGACGGCTAGGATTGTTGGAATATGTTTGGTCAGCATAAGTGTCATCGTGGGCAAGGAATTAGCACGCCTAGCAGAAATCGAATCAGCGACCAACGGCTTCGGAAACCGCTACTCTATCCAACTGAGCTACAGATGCTTAATTTGATAAGGGCGCGATTCTACTGGTCGGCACTGAGTTCTGCAATTTTGATTGACTTGGTTATGTCGATTGATCCTAGGCTTTGGCTGATGCTACCAAAGTTAAAGTCATCAATCATATGTTCTAGGCGCGGTAAGCATCGTTTGAGATTGGTGTAGTGGCGAAAGTTGCTGAACCAGCTGGCGTTGGGTACACGTGGTTGGTCGGGGTCAATTTCCCAGGGGTGTAGATAGAAAATCTGCGGCTTGGTTTGGTTTAAGCTTGCGCGTTCAAATAGCCAACGCGAAAGTGCGTAGGGATATTGGCGGAAATAGCCACCACCCGCCGCGGGAACAGATTGGCCAAAGACCTTGGCAGTTGTGAGTGGGAATTCGGTGAGCGCGCTACCATTGGTGGTGATGATTTTATAGGGTTCTTCTGGGCTGCCGGGAATGCCGTAATTGTCGTGGCGCGTAGGGAAAATACTGGAATCCCACGTGAAACCCAGTTCGGCCAAAATATCCAAGGCCCATAAGGATTTTCGCGTAATCGAGTAACTGGCTGCGCGGTAACCTGTGACTGGCGCTTGGCCTAAATCTTCCAGAATCTGTTTTGACTTCGCTGTTTCTGCTCGAAAAACATCTTGATCTTGTTTGTAGATAAGTTGATGGCTATAGCCGTGGGAGGCAATTTCATGGCCTTGCGCGCGAATCGCTTTAATGAGTTCTGGGTAGCGCTCCGCAACCCAGCCCAAAATAAAAAACGTAATCTTGATATTTTTGTCATCAAAGAGCTGCAATAACCTATGCGTATTGGCTTCTACACGGCACGGCCAAGTGTCCCAGCTATTGGGGTCTATCACTTTGTTGAATGCGGCAACGTGAAAGTAATCTTCCACATCAACGGTCATGGCGTGAGTTATTTTTGCTGTCATATTGTGCTCTTGGCTAAGAGTAAAACGGCATCCGAGGATGCCGTTTTAGTTGGTTCATAACACTTAAAACTAAACTTTGTAATAGTCACGATACCACTTCACGAAATTCTCAACGCCAACTTCAATCGGTGTGGAGGGTTTGTAGTCAACATCTTCGATCAGCGCATCAACATCCGCAAAGGTATCGGGCACATCACCGGCTTGTAGCGGCAAGAGGTTTTTAATGGCCTTTTTGCCCAAGCAGTTCTCTAAAATCTCAATGTAACGCAATAGCTCGGTAGGGTTATTGGAGCCAATATTATAGATGCGGTAAGGCGATTTGGAGGTGGCTGGGTCGGGCTTATCTCCGTTCCAGTTGGGGTTGCTTGGCGCAACATGGTCGAGTGTGCGAATAACACCTTCAACGATGTCGTCGATATAGGTGAAGTCGCGGCGGTGATTGCCGTAGTTAAATACATCAATAGGCTCGCCCGCTAAAATCTTCTTGGTGAAGATAAACAGCGC
>SYDJ01000088.1 GCA_005801205.1 Gammaproteobacteria bacterium | reverse complement strand
TTGTGAATGTCATTAAAAAAGAATCAACACTTAATCAAGCCTTGATTAAAGACAAACGCAACGAAAATCTGTACGTTTTGCCGGCGTCACAAACACGCGATAAAGACGCATTAACCCGTGAGGGTGTGGGCGAAATTATTGAAGAGCTTTCAAAAGATTTTGATTTCATTGTGTGCGACTCGCCAGCGGGTATTGAGCAGGGCGCTATGATGGCCATGTACTTTGCTGATATCGCGGTGGTTGTGACTAACCCTGAAGTGTCTTCGGTGCGTGACTCTGATCGCGTGATTGGTTTGCTGCAAAGTAAAACTCGCCGTGCTGAGCAAAACCTTGAGCCCATCAAAGAACACTTGTTGTTGACTCGTTACAACCCTGTTCGTGTCGCTGCGGGTGAGATGTTAAGCGTGAGCGACGTTGAAGAAATCTTGGCAATTCCATTATTAGGTGTAATCCCTGAATCTGAAGCTGTACTTAAAGCGTCTAACCAAGGCACACCGGTGATTTTGGATGAAGAAACTCAGGCTGGCCAAGCTTACAACGACGCCGTTGATAGATTGTTGGGCAGTGAACTTCCACATCGCTTCCTTGAGGCGGAAAAGAAGGGTTTCTTAGCGCGTTTGCTTGGAGGTAAATAGTGAGCCTTTTTGATTATTTTAAAAAGAAGAGCGCACCGTCTTCTGCCTCCACTGCAAAAGAGCGCTTGCAAATTATTGTTGCGCACGAGCGTAACAAACGCAATTTGAAGCAACCGGATTTCTTGCCGCAAATGCAGCAAGAAATTATCGCGGTTATCCGTAAGTACATCAACATTGACTCTGATCAAGTGGTGGTGAATTTGGATAACACCGATAACTGTTCGGTGTTGGAGTTAAATATTACCTTGCCCGAATAATGTGATTGGATTTATCAATCGCAAGCAAGAAGGAAGGCCTATGCCTTCCTTTTTTGCTTCATTGACTGGCAAATACTAAAAATAATGTTAAGGAGATCTTAATGCAGTGTCCTCAATGCAATACCCTCAGTGTGAATGGCGCAAGTTTTTGTAGTGTCTGCGGTCGCAATTTGTCAGGCGCTACCACAGTGCCTATTGTTTACAAAGCCTATAGCGGTTTTTGGCAGAGGTTTGGCGCGTTTGTTATTGATTCTATTTTGCTAAGCATACTCAGCGGTATTTGCATCACGATCTTGATTATGGTTTTAGGCGGCGCCATGGTTTTTTCAGGTGCAATGAATAATCCTAGCTCTGTGGCTTATGGCATTGCCATGATTCTTGGTATTTGTTTGTTGAGCACTATCGTGAATTGGCTTTATTTTACCTTGATGGAGTCTTCATCTCAGCAGGCTACGCTGGGAAAAATGGCATTAGGTATGGTGGTGATTGATGAGTTTGGTGGCCGCATATCGTTTGCGCGTGCGAATGGGCGCTATTGGAGCAAAATACTTTCCACTATGTTTCTGTGGGCTGGCTATATCATGGCTGCTTTCACAGAAAAGAAGCAGGCTTTACACGATTTAATCGCGACTACGTTTGTGGTGGATAAATAGAATTCTTAAACATAAAAAATCTACAAATAAAAATCCCCAGCACTGCCTGGGGATTTTTTTATCGCAGTATCATTAATATCAATTAAAACGAAATATTCGCACCCACTAAACCACTGCGGCCAGCTGCAGGGAAGCCGATATCGTTGAAATATTCTTCATCCGTGATGTTTTCAAGGCGGAGATAAATATTCAAGTGCGTATTAAGTGTCCACTTTGCGCCTACATCTAGACGGTTGTAATTATCCAATGTTTCCACTAGAGCACCTCCCGTGTAGCGGCTGGCGGCAAGGCGATCATCTACCCACAAATAATTGGCGTTAAATTGCCAATGATTATTGAGTACATAAACTGCATTTGCACCGGCTTTTAGTTGTGGCCTACCCATTAAAGGATTTTCTGCATCAATATCGGCATAGCTTGCGTGAGCACCAAGTTGCCATTGGTTATCTTGCGAGTGCCAATGAGTTTCTACTTCAACCCCGCGAGTATCAATTATGTCGGCACGGTTTACGTTGGTGAATAAATCGTTATCAAAATCAATTAAGTCTTTATAGGTGTTTCTAAAATAGGTTAGGTTAATGGTGGTGTTATTTGCAGACCATTCCAAACCTGTATCGCGTGTAGTTGAAAATTCTGGTTTTAAATTTTTGTTGCCGATCAAACCATGGCCGAGCGCCAAAAAACTGGGCAATTTAAAACCTTTACCGGCATTGGCAAACCAACTCACGTTATCGTTAATTTGGTAGCGCACACCACCTTGGCCACTGTCTCTTGCACCTAGGCCATTGGCATGATCGCGACGTACGCTGGCTTGAATTAAAAAATCGGGCGTGGCGTAAGTATTTACATTAATAAAAGCGCTGTTAATGCGGCGATCCAAGCTGAAATCTGTTGGCATTAAAACACCATAATCTACGTAGCCTATACTATCGCCAGATTCATGTTTGGTTTCTAGCCCGATATTTGCCCACACGGATTTTTCATTGCCGATGGTGTTTACCCAGCTCACATTTTCGCGCGTGAAATTGGTCACTGAGCTATTAGCAGGAACTGCATTAACAACGCCGGGCGATGTTAAATTTTCTTCGCGATTAAACCAGCTTGCTTGTACTTTGCTGCGCCATGCATCTTTCACTTGCCATTGCCACGCGAGCGCGGCGTTTTGATCGGTGAAGTCGCTTATATCAAGATCACGACCTACCGCTAACAAAGGGCCGCCGCTTTGTTCTGGGAAAGTGGTTTTTTCGCCATCAAAATAACGGTAAGAAAAATCTATGCGGTGTGCATCTGCTTGCCAATTTAATTTAGCGAGGGCTTCTTTATTTTTTGCGGTGCTGCCTTCAATGGCATCGCCACCGTCTTTGCTTTGTACTTTTAATGCATATCCGATTTGATCTACAGAACCTGAGGTGGTGATACTCGCCGTTTTGTAGCCGTCTTCGCCAGTGGTAACCGACAAATTATGTTGTGCAGTTCTAGTCGGCTCAACCGTAATAATATGAATCACACCTGCGAGTGCATCTGAACCATAAATAGCAGATTGTGCGCCGCGAATAATTTCAATGCGTTTAATGGAATCAATATTGATGTTGTTTACATCAAAAGCGCCGCCGCGCGTATTGGTAGGGTCGTTTAGTTGTACACCATCCAATAACACGAGTGTGTGGTTTGCTTCTGCGCCGCGTAGGGCAATGGCGGTGAGGCCGCCAGCGCCACCTTGTTCTTCTACCCAAATGCTGGGCACTTGGCGTAAGGCATCAACCAAACTGTGGCTGCTTAAGGCTTGTAGTTGTTCTTGATTAATCACGGTAACCGATGAGGCTATTTGTTCAGCGGTAATAGGGCTGTAGGTGCCGGTGACAATAATTTCGTCGGCAGCAAATACTTGGTTTGCGCCAAGTGAGCTAATAGCGAGTGAACTGATAAGAAGTGATAATGTTTTGAACTTCATGCGATACCCTTTGAAAAAAATAATGGCCACTTTTTTACGGTGGCCATAATAAACAGATACAACAGCGTACAAATTTTATTTTGCGAATTTGTACAGGGTGTAATAAGCGTGCAATTGTGCGGCTGCTGCATCTTTAAACAGTTTTTGATTGTTTAAGGTGATGTGATAAACACGCGCCGTTTGCTGCGGATGAACAGATGCATGGCCAAGCTCCGCGAGGTTTATTGTAATTTGTTTACGATCTGCACTGATACTGATGTTTGTAATTCTTTCCATAGCTTTACCTAATTCATCAGAACCGTAATCGGGCGCATCGCGATAGACCCATGATTCAATCGCCAACAATTTTTGCAGAGCAGCAGAATCAACGGCGTCGCTCAACGGTTGCGTCAGCTTTACTGTAAAACCATTGTTCGTGGCATGAGTGCTTTGAATTGCGGGGGCGATAGTTTTGCCATCCCACACTATGCGTTGCATGCTCGCCACGTGGCCACCTTTAGCTTGCCAGCCGCGACCCGTTTGGCCGAGCAGCAAACTGCCATCGGGCAAAAATACTGGGCGCATTACGCCTGATTCAAGGCCATCAATAAAGGGCATAACGCTACCTTGCTCCACGCCATCAACCATTTCGGTATTTACGCGTAACAAATTCGATTGGGTTTGATCACCAATTAACATTTGCCCTGCAAAAGCGCCAAATTTTCCTTTGGTGGTATCCCACGCTGGGTTGCCGGGTGAGTTGGCGACGCTATTATGCGGTAAGAGAATCGCTGCTTTTGTCGCTTTATCCGCATAGTTGCTCCACGCAATTTCGGGTGAGTCTGGTGTCATGCCCGGTAAATCAATAAGGCTTGATGGGTGGCCATAAAATTTATTTTGCTCGATCACAAAAATTTTAGAGGTGCCCATGTATTCGCCTTGATTGTCGGAATACCAAAGTCGGCCATCGGGGCTCAAACCTAAACCAGCAGGGCTGCGCAAACCATTCGCCCAAAGCGTAAATTGACCGAGGTCATTTTTATTGCGGGCATCTATACGAATATTCCAACCTGCGAATCCACCACCACTGCCCATATATTTACCACCGGCATTGTACGCCGAGCCATCGCTGCCATCGGCGAGATTGATGCTGACGTAGTAGGCACCATCAGCGCCACGCACTGGGCCGTGCATATAAGAGTGATAATTACCGTGATAAGAATGTGCATCAAACAGTGTGGTATAAGTATCGGCAATGCCGTCGCCATTGGTGTCGCTAATGCGCGTTAATTCTGCTTTCTGACCTACAACGACGGTGAGGCCTTTTTTGTCTTCCGCGACTACGCCAAGGCTATCGAAAGTGCCTTCTGCAAATAATTGCCACTCGCCTCCTGATTTATTTTGCCCCGATTTATCTTTCACTAAACGCCAAATACCTGCAGTGCGTGTTGCAACCACTAAGGTGCCATCGGTTGTTAAGGCAATTCCGAGCGCTTCAAATAATTGTTCGCGACCAAAATTATCTTTAGGTGGGTAATAACTTTCAATGCTGTAACCCGCTGGCATATTTGCTTTGGATGCCAAAACTTTCAGCGGTTGTTTGCGGTTATCAAACGTCGATTTTGGTGCGTGCCATACATTGCTGGAAAGCCCAATTTTTGCAGTAACAGTTGCATTCACTTTGCCAGTGGGCAACGTCAATACGCCATCTTCTAATTTGCCAGCAGTTGTGTTTACTTCTAGCAATGTGCTGCTATTTAGCGCAAATGTTTGCGCTGTTTTTAATTCGCCAGACACATTAATACTCACGCTACCATTGGCATCAAACGTAGTTTGTACGGCTAAGGTGTTTTGGCCAATACGATAACGGAAGCTAGGCGCTTGCGATTTATCTTTTGAGTCGCGCGTGTAACCTAAAAATTGCGCATCAATTGCGGCTAATTGTGCGAGGTGATCTTGCTTGCTGTTAAAGGATTGTTTGATGGTTTGCGTATCGCCAAATTTTGCATCTTTAAAACTGAAGTCGATGGGTTTTCCAGCGGCGTCTAAAGGTGCAAATAAAAACTCTTTATCGCCCAAACTAATTTCACGGCTTTCATAGCCAAGTTTTAAACCCTTGCCGCCGCGATTGGTAAATTCGCCGGTCATATCCAAAAAGCCACCTTGCCAAATTTTGGCAATGGCGAGAATGCGTGGGTCAAATGAATAGTTCACACCGTTCACTAAACCCACATGAATTGCACGGCCAGAAACGCCGGTCGCAATATCCCCAGCAAGAGGCCCGCGTTGAATACGTACTTGATCGTCTACTAATAATTGCAATCTATCGGCAACGGGGTCGTATTTCTCAACAGGGCCTTGTTTCATCAATTGAACAACAGGGCCTTGATTTTGTGGCTCGTTGAGTGTGGCCAAATAAGCGCCCACGGCGTTAATTTGCGTATCGCTAATTACCTGCGCGGTAAAGGGGGGCATGATGGGTGGGTAAGCTTCACCTTTTTTAGCACCATGTTCTGCAACTGCAATTTGATCGGTGGGTGCGCGCACGCTGCGGTGTAAATAGCCGCTATCCGCTTTAATAGTAAAGCAATGACCTTCGCCACCTTCTAGCACTTCACGTGAGCGCGGCTCGCTGGTAAATAAACCAAATAAGTTGGGGCCGGTGGTGACGGTAGGATCATTTTTTGTGGTGGAGTGACAAACGTTGCAACCAAATGATTCGAAAGTCTCTTTACCGAGTGCAACATAATCGATGAGCTCTGCGTCATTAGTCGCACCGCCCGTTTTTTCAGGCGGCGTAATATTGGCGTAATCTGCTGGCTGTGCTTTGAAATTTCTAAATGCAAAAGGGCCTTTGTCGGCGAGAATTGTGGTTTGGCCTGCTGAGCTTTCCCAATTGGTAAGTGCATTTTCACTGTAGGTATTAATGATTTGGTTGCTGCTGACAACTTCACCATTAATACGAACTTCTAACAATACTGCAGGTTGTGCTTTTTCAGAGGCTTCATTAAAACGCGGTGCGCGAAACTTAACGCTTAAGGTTTGCCACTCGTTATTTTTGCTTTTGTTGTTGGTGCCAAGTTCAATGGCATAGTGGCCATGTATATACACTTTTGCAGTTGAGTCTTGTGGAAGTAAAAATTCCATGCTCAATAAAGTATCGCCAAAGTAATATTTGCCAACGAGATGTTTGTTTTTTGCGCCGTCGCCATTATTGATAAGAATAGTATTCTCTTCAGGCTGTTTTTTCTGAATTTGAAATTTCTTGCCAACCACACTTACTGCGGCGGCCGATGACCATTCAGCGCTTTCTTTAAAAGACGCCACAGGGCTTTCTGCTTCAACGGCAAAAGCGGTGGACGTAAAGGCAGTAGCGGTTGCGTAAACTAGCGCAAAGCTAGCGATTAATTTTTTAGAGAAAGACATTATCTTAGCTCTCGCTGTGAAGGTATTTAAAAGTACGCCGCACTATTTCTATATTGAACTAGAAAATAGTGCGGCGCGGGAGACTAAATTTAAGGCTATTTAAAATTAAAGCTTTCTCACCCAAATATTGCGAAAGCTCACTGGGTTGCCGTGATCTTGTAAGCGCAGCGGTGCACAACCGTGAGCGGTGTAAACAGGTTTTCCTATCCACGCGGTTGCGCCTTGAATGTCAACATTGTTTTGCACTAATACGCCATTTAATAAAACGGTCACGCGGCCAGGAGCGGTGAGTTTTTTATTGTCACTAAATTTAGGTGCAGTAAAAATAATATCGTATTCCTGCCATTCGCCCGGTGCGCGAGTAGGGTTTGCTAGTGGAATATGTTGCTTGTAAACCGAACCCGCTTGGCCGTTGGGGTAGGTTTTGTTGTTGTAAGAATCCAATACCTGAATTTCGTATTGCTCTTGTAAGAAAATACCGCTGTTATGGCGGCCTTGGCCTTCCAAGGTTTTGCCGTCATCGCCGGTAATTTTGGTGGGGGTCATCCACTCAAGGTGCAATTGCACATCGCAAAAAGAGTCTTTGGTTTTAATATCGCCCGTTTTAGGTGCAACGGTGAAAGTGCCATTTTGCACTGTCCACTTGGCGTCGCCGCCTTCAGCGCCCTGCCATTGGCTGAGCGATTTACCATCAAATAACACAATCGCATCAGAAGGTGCTGTGTTCTTGTTAGCTGTAACAACCGCAGGCACGGGCGACCAGACTTCGCTGGCTTCCGCTAACTTCCAATCGGGTACTTTGCTTGAGCTGTTGGAGGCTGCTAATAAAGGTAGTGGTGCAGCAGCTATAAGGGCAAGTGCGAGTAAGTTGAGTTTTTTCATTCTTGTCTCTCAATTATTGGGGGAATCGTGGTTGGGTATGAGCGATTGCTGCGATTGTGTTGGTGATACCTCGGTGCTGAATCTATACCGAGATTTTTGTTTGAACGTGAGCTTGGCCTGGCAGAGCAAATTTCGCCCGCTGCCAATTGATGTAACCGGTTGCGGGTGTATCTTACTTCGATCAGAAAAGGCGGTTCAAATGTTAATTATGTTTCTTATGCGTAAACCTAGCATCAGTAGGAAATTGGTAGAGAAAATAAACTGGTTTCATGGCAAGGCCCAGATAAGAAAATTTAACGTACATATCCTAATGATGTGATTTATTGCTGGCTTCTCTAGTTTGTCTTTGACGCGTGTAGAGATCAGTCATGGCATCCAGTTTTAATTTTCACGGAGTCATGTTGGGGTGGGGCAGCGCTCGCAAGCTCATGTATTGTTCACAACCTACAAACATTGCTGAAAAAAATATTTCTACCACTGCGAACCGAAATCCATTTTTTACGCCTCTTATAGTGTGTACAAGCCTGTTGCTTGTTCATTCATTCTTGGAGATGCATATGTTTTATCGTAAAAATGTACCGGGTTGGGAACGTGGTCTTCGTGCGCTGGTGGGAATCGCTACTATGGCTTTCGGTATTTGGGGGATGCCAGTATCGCTGTTAAGCTACTTAATTATTGCAACAGGTCTAACAGCGCTCTTAACGGGGTTTATAGGCTTTTGCCCCATGTGCGCAATGGTTGGACGTAAATTAGACAACGAGAAAAATTAATGAGTCATCATGATTCGCGCTTTGATCCAGCCATGCTTGATGCCGCCTGTAAGGGTGACAAGGACGCTATTATTCAGCTGCTTACAATTGCGCAACCTGATATTCGCCGTTATGCAAAAGTCAGTTGCAAAATACAGGATGTAGAAGATGCAGTGCAGGAATCTCTGTGGTTGCTCTACAGCCGTATAGGAACTCTGAAGGCACTGAGTTCATTTTCAGGGTGGTTATTTGCGATTGTTAAACGCGAATGCATGCGATTTATGCGCAAGGCAATGATGAAAACGGAGGATATTACGGAGTTGGGTGATGATCCACAGCTGGCCTATAGTCATCAGCTAGAATTGCGCAGGGATATATCGCGCGCTATTCAGTCATTGCCAGAGCATTATCGTGAAGTTGTGTTATTACGCGATATTGAGGAGCTGTCGGTGAATGATATTGCGCAAGTGTTGGATTTATCGCGTGAGGCGGTCAAGGCAAGATTGCACAGAGCGCGAGCTATGATGCGTGAATACTTGTTGGACTAGATGAGAAGAATTCCTTCGCTCCCAAGCTACAGCTTGGAAGCGAAGAAAAAACTTACTCAAGATTTCTATCCATCGCTAATTTTACGTAATGAGTATCAAAGCGAAGTTTGATACTTTTGCTATTTCCTTGTATTGAACCGTCAGGAAACTGCACGCCTATTTCATCAGCGTTTTTTACCCCTATCTCTTTTGCAAAACTGCGAACCAATTCCATGGTTTGCTTAAGTTTTTCATTGTTAGAAAACTCATAAGATTTTTCGGGTGTGTAAAACATCTGGGTGTCGCGCAATTGCGAATCGTAGTCTGCAAGGCTAGTTCCTGCATTACTCGCCATAAAAGTACGTGCTGCTTTGCCCTCTGCATCGTTTTTAGACATGATTTGCAGTGTTTCAAACCACGCGCCAACCAATGCTTTACCCAAGTCAGGGTTGGCTTTCAGTACGGATGTGTTGACTGCGAGCATATCGATAATTTCACCGGGTATTTCTTTAGAGGTAAAGGTCTTATGAATGTTCGCTGCTTGCCCCAGAATAAAACTGAGTTGTGGATTCCACAAGGTTGCAGCGGTAATGCTGGGTTTTTTCATAAGCGGAACCACATCAGCATCGGATACATTCTGGATTTTAATATCCCGTGCGGTGAGTCCATTCTGCTCTAAGGCTCGCAAAAGTAAGTAATGCGATACTGAAAACTCCACTAAATTAACGGTACGGCCTTTAATTTCCTTAATGTCGGTAGCATTCTTTAATACAACAGCATCGTTGCCGTTGGAGTAGTCGCCCAATATTAACGCCGTGGTATCAATACCTGCGGCAGCCGGCATACTCATGGCATCCATATTCGTCATTACGCAACCATCGTAGGTGCCATCAGTGAATTTATTAATGGAGGTGACATAATCCTTCACTTGTACAATGTTAATTTGCAGGCCGTATTTCTTTGCCCATTTATCAACAATGCCCTTGTCACCGGCAAATCCCCAGGGCATCCAGCCCGCGTAAATAGACCATGCAATGGTAAAAGACGTTTTTTTCTCGCTGGCACTTGCAGTGTTGGCGATACAAACACTCGTCAATAGCACCAGTATAAGTTTAAGTAATCCTTGAAAACCCAAGTGATTTATCACTTCCTTAATGCTTGTTGTTTTGAAGGTTTTTCGAATGTTATTTATATTCATAGAGCGCTCATTGACTATCAAAAAATGGAACTTAGCTAATGTGCAAAAAGGGCGTTATTCTTCAAGCATCTCTTCAAGCACTACTAAGGTTTGTCCTGCCTGTACACGCATCCCTTCCGTTTTTAAAATTTGCGTGACTTTACCTGCGCAAGGTGCGGTGATGTTTATCTCCATTTTCATTGATTCAAGCACGAGTAGCACATCGCCAGGTTTCACGATCTGCCCTAATTTTACAGATGATTGCCATATGCTACCAGAGACGGAGCTGTCTACTCGAATAGCATCCTCGGGGATTTCCATCTCGTCAGTCTCCACCATTGCTTCTTTTGGCTCGTAATTGAATTGGCCGTGGGCATGCCAGCGCGCCAGCTCTTCATTGAAAGCCTGCTCTCGGTGGCTAGTGAATTGGGTGATGGTTTCTGTATTCGTGGCTATAAATTGTTCATATTCGTGCAGACTGAAATCGCTTTCTTCAATTTTTAAGGAATAACGGCCTTGAGGGAAATCGCGACGAATTTGTTTGAGTTCATCACTGCTGACTTCATAAAAACGAATTTGATCGAAGAAATTTAATAACCAAGGTTGTTTGAATTCTGCGGTTTTTCGATAACGGTTCCACATTTGTAGCGTGCGCCCTACAAACTGATAACCACCGGGGCCTTCCATTCCGTAAATGCACATGTAAGAGCCGCCGATGCCTACCGAGTTTTCGGCAGTCCAGGTGCGTGCAGGGTTATATTTAGTGGTGACTAGGCGGTGACGCGGGTCAATGGGCGTTGCAACGGGGGCGCCCAAATACACATCGCCTAAACCCATGACCAAATACGAGGCATTAAAAACAATATCTTTAACGGCTTGAATAGAATCCAAACCATTAATGCGGCGAATAAATTCTAAATTGCTTGGGCACCAAGGCGCGTTATCGCGCACTGATTGGATATATTTTTGAATGGCGAGCTGGCAAGCGTCGTCATCCCAACTTAAGGGGATATGCACAATACGCGAAGGTACGCTCAATTCAGATAATTGGGTGATGAGTTCTGTTTCACCCTGGTGTAAATGTGCGAGCAATTCGCTGAGTGAAATTTCTTGGCTGTTGTAATGCACTTGCAGCGAGCGAATGCCGGGCGTTAATTCTCGTAAACCGTTAACAGGATTTTTTTGCAACCACTGCATCAGTGCGTGGGCGCGAAAACGCAATTTAATATCCAGTTCTAACGCGCCGTATTCCACTAATAGAAAGTGATCGCCAGCGGCGCGGTAAACAATATCTTCACCGTAAATATCTTTCGATAGCTGTGCAACGATTGGTGTGTAGGGTATTACGGGATTCCAGGTTGCTTCGCTAGCATCTAAGGTTTTTAAGTTGGCATTTTGTATTTTTTCAATAAGTACAGCATCGTCGATACTGACGGCAACAAAACGAATTTTATCGCCAGCGCGCAATTGACCGAGCTTCCATAAATCCGCACTGATTACCGTAGCTGGGCAAACAAAACCGCCGAGTGATGGGCCATCTGGCCCCAGAATGACTGGCATATCGCCGGTAAAATCGACTGTGCCGAATGCATAGGCGTTGTCGTGAATATTGGACGGATGCAAACCGGCTTCCCCGCCATCCGGACGCGCCCACTCGGGCTTCGGGCCCAGCAGCCGAACGCCGGTGCGATCGGAGTTGTAATGCACGCGCCAATCGGTGCCGAAGAACTGATCGATGTCCGCGGACGTGAAAAAATCGGGCGCGCCGTGGGGGCCGTATGAAACGCCGATCGACCATTGACTCGTCAACGCCGGAGGCTCGGCACAAGGCG
>SYDJ01000087.1 GCA_005801205.1 Gammaproteobacteria bacterium | reverse complement strand
GAAATCGACAAAGCCTATGGCACTAATATTGGCGATCTATTAATGGCAGCGATTGCCCGCCGCAAGGAATCGCAACCGGATTACTCGCTGTGAGTTCCAGTGCTATGGCGATTGATATGGAAGAAGAATTTCAAGCCAAACCGGTCGATGCCGGTGACCGCCTGAGTTTTACTGTGTTTGTGGCGATTGCGCTACACGCATTGATTATTTTGGGGGTTAACTTTAAAGCGCCGCCAACATCCAAAGGCTCACAAACCATTGAGATTACGCTGGCGACCCACAAATCTGCCAAAGCACCTAAAGAAGCCGATTTTTTAGCGCAGCACAATCAAGAGGGCAGCGGCACCGAAGAAAAAGCACACCAACTCAGCACCGAGCGCCAAGCCGAATTCGCCGACACCCAAGTGCGCAAGGTCAACCCCATGCCGCAGGTTGCCGCTACCTCTTTACTAGAGAAAAAGCAGCAGATTATTTCTACCACTGGCCAAAGCGACTTCAAATTACATCAATTGAAAGTACCGAATACGCAAGACGAAAAAGAGCAACGCAAAGGTTTATTGGAAGACCAAGCAGCGATTACCGCCGAAATTGCCACCCTGCAAGCCAAGCTAGATAAGCAGAAACAGGAATACGCCAAACGCCCGCGCATTCGCACCCTTACCGCCGTCTCTGCTAAGGAATCATTTGATGCAGAGTATTTAATTAAGTGGAGTGAAAAATTTGAACGCATAGGCACTAAAAATTACCCCAGAGAAGCGCTCGCTAAAAATATTACTGGGCGCGTCATGCTCAATGTGACCATTAAACCTGATGGCAGCGTGGAAGAAATCGCCGTAACACATTCATCTGGTAGCCGTATTTTGGATGACTCCGCACGCCAAATTGTGCGCTTGGCCGCGCCCTTCGCAAAATTCCCGCCGGAAATTCGTCGCCAAGTGGACCGTTTAAAAATCATCCGTTATGTTAAGTTTGAGCCTAATAACATCACCACCAGCGATGAGTAATGCCTATTTCTCAGGTTTTACTTGTGTTCCGCCCGCGTTAACACAATACTCATCCCATGACTGAAAAACATACCTCCTACATAGACACCAATGAGCTTGTTCCCGGCAGTTTGTGCAATCATTTTTTGATTGCCATGCCGAGCATGCAAGACACCTCTTTTGCGCACAGCGTGACCTACATTTGCGAGCACTCCAGCGAAGGCGCCATGGGTATTGTGATTAACAACCCCATGCCCATGATGCTGCACGAAATTTATGCGCAAATGGAGTTAACCGTCAGCCCCAACCAAGGCCACCAGCCAGTGGTAGCGGGCGGCCCAGTGCAACAGGAACGCGGGTTTGTGATTCATTCCAGCGATAAGGAATGGCATTCCACGCTCAAGGTATCGCCCGAGATTAGCTTAACCGCGTCGCGCGATATTATTGTCGCCTTAGCCGAAGGCCAAGGCCCAAAAGAGTGGCTGGTTGCACTCGGTTACGCCGGTTGGAGCGAAGGTCAATTAGAAGCGGAAATTGCCGCTAACTCATGGCTTACTGTGCCTGCCAATAAGCACATTATTTTTAATACGCCCTTTGAACAGCGCTGGACATCCGCCGCCGCCGCATTAGGTATTGATGTGAATTTAATTTCCAATGTTGCTGGCCACGCCTAATTTTTATTTATTTTTTGCCTTCACGATTTTATCGCAATGATCCTATCTCCATGATTAAAGCCCTACTCGCCTTCGATTACGGCACCAAAAATATTGGTGTCGCTACTGGCCAAATCATCACCTCATCCGCCAATTCACAACCACCGCTCAAAGCCAAAGACGGCATACCTGATTGGAACCACGTTGAAAAACTAATTGCAGAATGGAAGCCAGATTTAGTGCTGGTGGGCCTGCCATTAAATATGGACGGGAGCGAAAGCGAACTCAGCGCACGCGCACGCAAATTTGCCAACCGCCTACACGGACGCTTCGGCGTAAAAATTGAAATGGTAGATGAGCGCCTAACTAGCTTTGAAGCAAAAGGCGAAGTCATGAGCCGTGGCGGCTCACGGGATTATAAACATAACCCCGTGGACTCCATTGCAGCGCGGCTTATTTTGGAAGGATGGCTAGCGAACAATCAGCATTAATTGTTTTCAAACTAAAAGATATCTTTAGCCTTCTGTACTCGGGACTTAATTTCGTAATTGTTTTGATAGCGATTAGCAAGCTGTACTTGGTCAGCATCAATAGTATCGCAACGCCAAGTGGCCAGCTGCTTGTTGACTCTTTCTATTTGATCTTTAGTGGTAGGTTCTTCACCGCGCCAGCGGTTACACGCTACCGTTCTATCAATTACCTGCATAACATCCTGTGGCATATTTTTTTTTAGGGCTTTTACTTCTGGTGTATCGTCCGCAAACACACAGGGAGCCATTATAAATGCTGACAAGAGCAGACTTTTTTTGAGCATGATTATCTTGCCTCTCATTATTTATGACATGTTCAACTAACAAATCACTTAAAACATTTTCCCGCGATTATTTCGATCATCGTTCTCAATTGACAGACTATCGGCGGCATTATTCAAATAGTTCGCATCCGTTTCTGAACCAAGTTTAATCATCAAGCGTAAATCATTGGGTGAGTCGGCGTGCAAGAGCGCGTCTTCATAGGTAATTTCACCGTTATCATAAAGATCGTAGAGCGCCTTATCAAAGGTTTGCATCCCCAACTCGGTAGATTTTTTCATTAATTCCTTAAGTTCTGACACTTCACCCTTACGAATTAAATCTGCCGCCAGCGGTGTATTGATCAAAATTTCCAAACAGGCACGACGCCCTTGTCCATCGGGCGTTGCAATTAATTGTTGCGCCACAATCGCTTTTAAGTTGAGCGATAAATCCATCCACAATTGGCGATGACGATCAGCCGGGAAGAGGTGGATAATGCGATCGAGTGCTTGGTT
>SYDJ01000086.1 GCA_005801205.1 Gammaproteobacteria bacterium | reverse complement strand
TTAGCCCATCGTTTACCGCGTTTAATATCTGAAACGTGGCTTTGGTCTATGTTGTACATTTCAGCAATTTCTCGCTGCGTTAAATCTGTAACCCATAGCAATCGTTTTATTTCAGAAACTTTTTTAACGTCTAGCTTTGTCGCACTTCTTTCATTGCCAGCCCCAAGGTGGTGCTCTGCAACTAGCGCATCATCACGCAAACCAATTGCATGTCGCCCTTTAATTAAGCTTAGCGGCAAGCCATGGTCTTTCGCTATTTGCGCCAAAGTCGTTGGCACGCCTTTAAAGCTTGTATCGTGTATTTTTTCCACTACCAGCTTGTCGTCACGGTAGCCGCGAATGTAGCGGTTTTTAATAGTGCTCCATGGCAAGTTGTGAGCAAGCGAAAGTGATTTAATTTCTGTTTTACCGCCCTTAAATTCAATCATCGCCCGCTCACAAACATAACAAGTAGCGTCAAAATGACGCGGTTTAAATATCGGGTTTTAATGCTTACTCCCAGCGCGCATTTGCGCTAAGCGTTACATTCACTCGATCATCGCACCTTCAAGTCGGTCGAAAATGCAATAAAGTGGCTCACCATATTCATCCACTCTTTCATCCTTGTAAAATCCCTCGCAGTTAATTGCATCTTTTATCTCGTCAAGCGAATCGCTATGAGCATGCACGTTAGAAAACGGCTCAACATTATCGTATTCGCTCCATGTAAATAGCATATATCTTCGGTATTTAATTTTTTTCTTCATTTCACTCTCGCTATGTAAATGTAACAAGTCGCAGCAAGCGGACGGTGCTAGAGTCGCGCATTACCCAGGCTTAGGTGTGCCGCCGTTGTGCTCAACGTTATAAACATGGAAATTGATTTTTCCATGTAGGTTTTACGGGTATGTAATCATCGCAGCATGATTCCGTTCCGTTATCAAAATTCATATAGCTTTGCCGGTACTCGCTTTTAACTGCCTGCGCTCGATAGCACTCTTTAAAACTTGGGCAATCTTTCTTTTCGCACATCGCAATATCTGCCATATTTTTGTCGCTCTGAAATATTTATAACAAGTCGCTGAAAGAGCGACGGTTTATAAATTTGTTTTCTGTTCCGGCATTTTCATGCCGCGCTTTAGCTTGGCGTTATATTGCTGCGCTAGTCTTCCGGCATCGCCGCATATTCTTCATCTGTTAGATCAACTCGCTTAAATTCAATGCTGATCTTTTCCTCAGCATCCAAGCTTGTAGTTGAAATTATCATTGCAATTTCTGCTGGCACAGGCACCCACGCGTCAACCGCATCTTCATAGTAAAATAAATATGGGAATTTCTCGGTTTTGTAGCCATCGCAATTTTTGTGATGATTATTACCTCTATCGTCAGGATTAAACATGCAGAAATCAGAGCAGCAAGCTTTCATCGTGTTCACCAATATAACCAGTCGTTGAAAAAGGACGGTCTGCCCATCCCAGTTTTAAATTTACTCTGTACCGCCGCCTTTTAACTCGGCGTTATGAATCTACTCTTTCAGCTTTTTTGGCCTTGCTAAATAAATCTGCAATCGCTTCAAATTCAGTATCGCCGTAACCTGTTAGCTGGTACTGGTCAACGTAGGCGCAATAGCTAGCCATAAGCTCTGTAACGTCCGTTTTTTCTTCCTCGGTAAGTTCGTAGCCTTCCAGTCGCTTTACCGCTACTGTCATGTTCACAGCAACGCACAGCGGATCACAAACACCTGTTGTCCAAACACCAATTCTATTACCGTCAATTTCCATGTAGTTTTGCATTTCAATTACCTGTCATAACAAAGTTATCAAACGGATGCGGCATAAATCACCGCACATCTCACTATCTACTGCGCACCGTTTATAACGGCGTTATGTGTCACTGCGCACTTATATAAAACAGCTCTTTGATTACTGGTGTATCTTTTTCGTATTGCGGCATATCCTTATTAAACTCACAATAACGCCTAACCGCACCGCGCAATCTTTTAATCTCAGACTTAAACGCGGTTGCCTCGCAAAATCTTTCGCATGGCGCAGCGCGCTTTCCTGCATCATCTAAAACAGTATTTAAAACATCTATAAATTCGTTCCAGTCCCATACAATGCCAACCTCACCATCACCCCTAATTTTCTCAATGTATTGCGATAATCTTGGGTGTTTTTCAATGTTTTGCACTTCGTAAACTCCACATAACAAAATTATCAAACGGATGCGGCTAGAACACCGCACATATAATTATCCACTGCGCACCGTTTATAACGGCGTTAGCTGTTCAGTTCGCACCATGCTGTTGCTGCCACTCTTGGAACTTGTCCATTTCCAAGGGCGCTAAGTCTGTCCACCCTTGCGGCCAACCCATTAACCACTCTACAAATTGCGGGTTCAGGCGGCCAACTATCTCGCCGTGTTCCAGCTCCACCGCACAGTCTAAATTGTGGTTGTGGCGCGGGTGGCCTTTCACTCTGCTTTTTGCTGCGCCCTTGCCGTCCCGTTTTGTTGGTGTCGGCCAGTTCCGCATATTGCTCACTTGGTCTCGCAGGTTCGCTGGCTTGCTTCTTCCTGGTCGCGCCTTCGTTGCCTCCTTGTACAATGCTTCCGCGCTCTCGGGTGGTAGCTTGTCCATAGTCGTCGGTGTTGCCCACAAGCCAGAATCTGTCTCGCTTATGTGGCGCTCCGCAATCGGCAGCGGATAAACACATCCATTTTGCAAAATACCCGAGCGCGGCAAGGTCTGAAATAACTCGCTCACCTCCTCGAATAGTGAGCATTGGGCTGTTTTCAACGAACACGTATTGGGGTCGAACTTCGCTAATAATCCGTGCAAATTCTTTCCACAATCCGCTTCGGTCGCCTTCAATTCCTGCGCCTTTTCCTGCGATTGAAATGTCTTGGCATGGGAACCCGCCAGAAATAACGTCAACAATTCCCCGCCAAGGCTTTCCGTCAAAGGTGCAAACGTCATCCCAAATCGGGAAAGGCGCGAGAATTTTGTCATTTTGTCGGGCGGCAAGAACACTAGCTGCGTATTTGTTTTGTTCAACTGCGCAAATGGTTCGCCATCCAAGTAGCGATCCACCAAGTATTCCTCCAC
>SYDJ01000085.1 GCA_005801205.1 Gammaproteobacteria bacterium | reverse complement strand
CTACCAGCGTATAGGTTGGGCTTTTCACGGCGCCTGTGTGACCAAAGGCGCGCAAAATTCCGCGCGACAAGGTGGTTTTACCTGCACCCAAATCGCCATTTAAAAATATGCAGAGAGATTTAGGTTGCGCGCAAAATGCGCGGCCTAAGCGCTCACCAAAGGCGACCATATCGGTTTCGTTATCGATATAAAATTCTTGCGTAAATTCGCTCGTAAAATTTTGTGTAGTCGATGGCACTTTATTCACTCAGCAATTGCGATACATAGGGAATAATATCGGTGGCGATTAAACCGCGCTGGCCGATTTTTTCAACCGCTAGATCGGCAGCGCTCGCGTGTAACACTGCGCTTAATTGCGCAGCTTCTTCTACAGACAAACCTTGCGCGATTAATGCGCCTGCAATGCCGCTAAGCACATCGCCCATGCCGCCGGTTGCCATGCCAGGATTACCTGTGGTGACTATGCCGGTGATGCCGGATTCGCCTAGCACCAAACTACCTGCGCCTTTTAAAATGACCGCGCCACCGAATTTTTGCTGAATGTTGGTGATGCTCGCAAAACGGTCTGCATTGATATCGGCACTGGTAACGCCCAACAAGCGCGCGGCTTCGCCGGGGTGCGGGGTGAACAGCCAATTTTCGCGGGCTTGAGCATCAGGTAAGACTCGGCCTTCGGCGATAATATTCAGGGCATCTGCATCCACCACCATCGGTAAACCCGATTTAGCAGCGGATTGCAACATTTGCTCAGACCACGGCGAACGGCCAAGGCCGGGGCCAATCACCAATACGCTTGGACGCGAAAGCAATTGCTCCAATTCCTGACCCGAGACCACGCCACAGGCCATAATTTCTGGGCAACGAGTGAGGATTGCGGGCACATGTTCTGGGCGAGTCGCCACGCTGACCAAGCCTGCGCCAGAGCGAGCTGCTGCTTCGGCGGCCATAATCACAGCACCGCCGTATCCGCAATCGCCGCCGATAATCATTACATGACCAAAGTGGCCTTTGTGGGCATCGGCTTCGCGCGGAGGGAGCAGCTCAAGCAGATCGATCAGGTGTAATTGCTCAGCGGTGGCGGTTGCTCCTGCATAGACATCCGCAGGAATCGCTAAATCCGATAACACCACTTCGCCACACACCGCAGGGCCGCGACCTGTTAATAATCCGCGCTTAATGCCTATAAAGGTAATCGTCAGCTCAGCATTTACGACCACCCCCTGAACCGCGCCAGTATTGCCATTAAGACCAGAGGGGATATCGATGGCGAGCACGGGTAAACCGCTCGCGTTAATCTGCGCGATAGCTGCCGCAAACACGGGGCGCACATCGCCTTGCAGGCCAATACCCAAAAGCGCATCCACAATCACACCCTCAGTGGGCGTAGTCGCCGCAGCAAAGGGAATTATATTTACACGCTCTTGTACCGCAAATTCATAAGCCGCGAGCGCCTCGCCCGTCAGCTTATCGCCTGCAGTAAGTTGAATAACCTGCACTGGCAGCAAGCGCTGTGCAGCTAAGGCAGCCAACACATAACCATCGCCGCCATTTTTACCGGCACCGCAATAAATGGTGATCAATTCCGGCGCTGGGAAGCGCTCAAGCAGCAAATCAAAGGCAGCACGACCAGCGCGTTTCATCAACTGGATACCGGGGATTCCGCTGGCGATGGCGGCGGCATCCAGCGCGTAAACCTGCGCAGTTGAGTAGAGGGCATTGTCGGGCGCAGTGATTTTCATAGGGCACTCAATTAGATAAGAAACTGAAACAGAAAGGGGGAACGCTAATGGTGGGCGATTATACGCAAGTTAGTAGAGTCACCGCAGCCAGAATTTATCCGGCCAAAGATTCGCGCTAGCCCATAATTAAACCTATAGTGGTTAGAGGAATATCTTCGCACACACAACATGTTTCTGAACCAGCGACCACCCAATCACCATGCCATTACACTTTAGCCTACCCAAAATTCTTCAAGGTGATACCGCCCAGCTGGGTCAACTATTTCAAGCGGTAGGCTCCACTTCCGCCGCCAATTTACGCCTTAGTACCGCAGCAAACTTATCCGAGGCTTTATTTGCAAAGGACATATTTGACTCTGCGCTCACCGCACAACTGGGTGAATTACAACAAGCTATCAACCAACAAATTGCACAAGACGATGGTTTCTATTGCACGCCCGAACACCCGCTGCGCAAAGCACTCGATTTGCTATTGCTGCGCGGCCGAACTTGGTACGCACGCGAATCAAAAAACAGCCAGCAATTTTTAGAAAAGTTATCGGCATTTATGCTCGCTTGCCAAAGTAGCAATATCGCAACACTGACAAATTCACACACTGAATTTCAACAGTGGCTGGATGTAGAAGATAAACGAGCAAGCATGTTGGAAAGCCGTTTATGCGAATCTGAAATCAACAACTTCAGAACTCTACATGCTGAGTGTCGCGTACTGGATTTTATGAACAGCGCGCTCGCGGGTCGCCCGTTCCCGCATGAATTACAATCAAGCCTTATCGCCATACTCAAGAGCGAATTATTACACGCTTATTTTATTTCGGGCGAAAATAGCCCCTTCTGGAAAATGTGGCAACGCTTGTTGCCATCCTTGAGCAAAACATTTGCAACCATAGCCTACGAAAACCGCAATGACGATGACGAACAAGCACTCTATCGCACCATTCCCGCACTCTTAAATGAATTGGAGCGCAGCTTAAATATTAATACCAGCAACCCCGATAGCTATCGCCAATGGACAGAGAACCTAAGCGAACAATTAATGCTTGCAATACAAAAACAAGCTATCGATTGCAGAATATTTACGGCGATGAATTATCCCGAAGGTCATAGCAGCCTCAATACCCGTGTAACGCCAGATCTGCTACAACAAACTAACAGTTTACAAACAGGCGACTGGATTTTATTCAGCGGCGAAAATACGCAGACGATTCGCTGCAAGCTCGCACTTAAAAATAGCGAAACAGATCAGCTACTGTTTGTTGATCACAATGGCCGCAAGGTGATGAATAAAAGTATCAAAGATTTTGCGGTGTGCCTTTCAACCGGCATCGCAAAAAAAATGCTGTCAATCAATATTGAAGCCAATGTTATCCAGCTTATTCAGGGCTTAATTGATAAACATGCACAACAGCAGAACCATCGCCAAGCACAGCTTGAAGCAAAAAATAAGCAAGCACTGGCCGCCTTAGAATTGCAGCACAAACAAGAAACCGAGCGCAAAGCCGCAGCCGAAGCAGAAGAGAAGAAACGTATTGTGCAGGAGTTAAACGCACGCCGCGCCGCCGCCCAAAAAGCTTTATCTGAAGCCGCCACCCTAGCGAAAGACCGCGCCGAGCGCGCGGCAGAATTAAAAATTGCGCAAGAGCGGGCGCGCATGCAGGCAGAAGCAGAGCAAGCCGCTGAAAATTTACAAAAAATGCAATTGGCCAATATTCACATAAGCGCACTCAATTTAGGTGCGCGCGTTGAACTCACACAAAATGGCGAGCCAGTGCGCTGCAAATTGGCGGTGATTATTGCCGCTACCGGAAAGTATATTTTTACCGACAACCTTGGCCGCAAGGTTGCGGAATTCCAGCGCGAACAATTAGTGCAAGCGTTAATCGATAAGCAACTCACATTGCTCAACAACGGCGATAGTTTTGACGATCAACTCGTTAAAGTAATTCGCGGTTTACGCAAAGATGTTTCTTAGATAATTCTTAGATAGGAGCCATCAATGACCACTGAAGATCAACGCCAAGAATATCGATTAGAAACCCAACTCACCGTTTTTTTAGAATTGGGCGATGAAGTAGATGCCGAGCCCACCATTGTGGTCAGCCGCAGCCTGGATATTTCTGCCAATGGCCTGCGCATTATTACCGATCGCGAACTACCTGCGGGCAGCATTGTGCGCGCCTGCGTACAAACCCAAGATATGCAGCAACGCTTTATGTTGATTAGCGAAATTAAATGGGCCCAAGCGTGGCAAAACCCTGGCGAATTTTTAATTGGTTTAGCGCTGTTTGAATCTGAAGATTCCAATATTGTGGAGTGGAAGGAATATATTGCTCATGAGTGTAAACCCTTAGGATGACTCATATTACTGTGTAAGCGCTCAGTAGATAATTAAAGCCCCAATCATTAAACTCACAGGTGAGATCACTGCGAGAACGCTCAAATGAATACTGAACAACCGCCTACCAATAATTCATCTTCCGACGCAACCCTCATCAACACTGAAACACCGATAACGCATATTGATATGCATCTGTTACCGGAAAGCGCTCCTACATCAAAGCAACCTACGAGTATTGATATAGGCGACACCATTAAAAATCGCTTTGTATTGGATGATTTGCTCGGCAAAGGTGGCATGGGCAGCGTCTACCGCGCACTTGATCTACGCAAAAAGGAAGCAGGTGATAATAAACCTTATATCGCCTTAAAATTATTAGGTGATGATTTCAAACATCACCCTCATGCGCTGATCACACTACAGCGCGAAGCGCGCAAAACTCAGGAACTGGCGCACCCTAACATAGTGACCGTTTATGATTTTGATCGCGATGGCGATTTAATCTATTTGACCATGGAAGAACTTAAGGGGAAATCACTGGACGAGTTATTAGCAGATTCAGAAACCATTCTTTCTCTGAAGCAAAAACTCGACATACTTCAGCAAATTGCGCAGGGCTTAGCCTATGCCCATAGCAAAGGTATAGTTCACTCAGATTTAAAACCCGCTAATATTTTTATTACCGATAAAAACATTGTAAAGATTTTAGATTTTGGTATTGCACGCGCCGCCAATGCGGACGCCTACGAAGACCATTTTGATGCAGGAAAACTTGGCGCGGTAACCTTTGCCTATGGCAGCTTAGAAATACTCAATTTTGAGCAGCCGCATACCAGTGACGATATTTATGCACTGGGCATTATTGCCTGCGAATTAATTGATAAGGAACATCCCTATCAACGCCAAAACGCACAACAAGTTTTAATTGATGCTATAAGCCCAAGAATACCTAAACTAAGCAACCCGCTATTGCGAAAGTTATTGCAACAGAGCATTGCGGTTAAACGCACGCATCGCATTCAAAATGCTGCAGACTTTCTCAAACGATTAAAATTTGCTCGCAAGGGAATAAAAACTACGATCGGGATAGCCGCTATAGGCATTGTCGCACTGACAGCAAATTTTATTTACTGGCATTATTTTGCTGCACACGAGGTTAAATTTTCAGATTTGCCAGCGGCCGCGCAGCAAGAGTTCACGGCCCATATAAAAGAAGCCGAAACCGCCATGAGTTTTGACGATTTACAGGGCGCTGTGGTGAACATAGATCAGGCTTATAAGATTCACCCATCTCAAAAGGAATTAATAAAACTCCGCGATAAAGTTGTCAGTATTATTTCTACCAAATTAAAAGCAGCCAACACAGATGTAGATCGCGCGTTTTATCAGCAACAATTAGATCAATTAAAAGCTTATCCCGCATTTGCAAATACCAACTCTGCACACTAATACTATTTCCCGAAAAGTTCGTGGGCTAATTATTTAGCCCACCTTCTTCGATCCACGTCAAAATAGTTTGGCCAAAACTATTGAGCTGATCAACAGATGTTGGCGCAGCACCATTTAAAGAGGCGTTACACAATCTATTTTCACCAAGATGATTGGGATCTCCGCAGGCATAAGCCATAAAAGATGAACCTAATCCGCCCGCATAAGATGAAAAAGTAGAGTAAAGCCGCCAGTTAGGCCCTAGAACACTCGTATTTACGCGGTGACAAGCAGGGCAGGATGAATCAATGCTGGCACTAATGGTTGAAAATTGCACCTTAGGAACCAAGGTAATTGTTACAGTTCCCTCACTTACTTTTTGGGTAAATGAGTTATCCCGGATACGATAATTAAAAGAATCTGCACCCACATAATTTGTGGGCGGCGTGTAGAAAATTATTCCGTTTACCATGCTCACAATTCCACCTTTTGCTGAAACCGAATCAACCGAATCCAAATGAATAGCCAAGCCCGGTGCGGCAACATCATTGGCAGTAGGATCAAGGCAAGTTGAACCTCCAAAGGCAATAGGAAACTGATTATTATTTATGGTTGTTCGCGCCGACAATGAGCAAGAATCAGGTTTGCCTATTGTTGGCGCAGCTAAGGAGTTCACCACTATCTTCACAGATTTAAAGTCAGACCGTTCACCAAATGAATCTTCTATTGCAACACTAAACTCCGCATCGCCTTCTGTTTTAGCGGCGGTGGATTGAAAAATAATCTTACCCGTTATTGAATCTACCGTTTTAATCACACCATTTTTGATTGATTCACCTAAGGCTATTTGCGGTGTTTTTCCTTTTTCAATATCACCAAAAATGTTTCTACAGGATTTATCATCCACTGCGGCATTGGGGCATAACAATGAATATAGGTTAATCACAACCTCACTGCCTTCAATCACCGACTGATTAGGAATATCAGCAAGTGTTGGCCTATGATTAGTTACTATGACACTACGTTTTGCTATAAATGACTCGCCTTCCACACTGCCAACTTGCAGGCCAATGGTATGAGCATCACCTGGGCGAGTTGGCGCTAAAGCATATTTTTTATTGAACCCAACCAAACGTTCATTCAGCGTCCAGCGATAATTTTCAGCGAATAAACTGGCGCCGCCATCAAACAAAAGTGTTTCATCAAACTCCATTTGTAAATCGCTAGACGCCTTGGGATTAGACTCCGGAAAAATAACAGCTACAGGTGTTCCCGGTATTGACGTTTGAGGGATATCGTTTTCTGGGTTCACATCTGCATTCAAATGATCACGTAGTTTTTTCGCAGCGGAATCACCACCATTAAAGCTTAACCAGAACCTATCCAATGTCAGTCGCGACATAGGCATGAGACCACGCTCATACACATAATTTTTTAGCGATGGATGATTAACAAATTCATCGTAGCTATCAAAATCGAATTTGATATTAGGCGTAAACAAATGACACATGCGACAGTTGCGATCATAGACATTTGTATATAAATTTTCTTGAGCGGCATTAGCACGCCAGCCTTTAGGAACATAACTACCATCAAACTTTCCAGCGGGTAATGATTTCAAAGAGCGCTGCAATTCCTGCAGCTCTGGATCAGTCAAATTGCGAGTATCACCGCCAAAATTCAAAGACTCTACTTTGGCGCGCTCTGCAGCATTTCCATACCAACCCTGTAACTGCGTAATCGCGTGCGCAAAGCGCGGAATATTTTTGGGATTATCTGTAAAGGTATGCAACACCATTTCATTTTGCTGCCTGAACAATCCCTCCTGCCCCTCCCTACTGAATTTATCGCGTTCTCCACCTACCAAACCCGTGGCCTTTGCGAAGGCGGCATAGGCAGGATCAATCAAGCTAGGCTTACTTGCGTTTGTATATAAAAAGGCATCAAGATCCCAAGGCATAAAACTAGAATCTAAATCTGCATTAATCGCTGCTATTTCGCCAAGAGTATTGAATTCTTTCGTGTGATTATTGCCGTAGTGGCAGGCAGTACACACACCGGGTAAATATTTTTCACCCCGACCATCAAAGTTCATAGATTCAGCGCGAATGTAGCCGCCGCTTTTAACATCGGGAATATAGGCAAAAAACTTTACAATTTTTTTGGCAGAATTAGGGGCTGTTGCATCAGGAGTATCACCACAATTTCCCGTAGGGGCCGGGCTATACTCCATCACAACAATAGCAAACTCATTGCGATTATGAAGTGTGTTTTCCAAGGTATTATAATTGGTCACATAAGAATACACATTACCATTGGTATCCTTACGGATATGCATATCACGCCCGAAACCGAGGTCATAATTGTTCACATATTTGGTATTCACATCGCCGTCGTTTTTTCCGGTAAACCCGGCACTTGCCAACCAACTAGCGAAGGTTGTGGTTTTCTCCAAAGGATCAATACATTTATAGTAATTTTTAGCACTGAGCTTTGACTCTAAATTGAGCGCTTGACGTAACTCTTCTACATCAACCAGTACCGATGCGCCACTGCCAATCAATATTGGTTTCTGCAATTTAATAGCGGTACTCACCCCAGTAGCATTAAGTTGTTTAGCAGCCGAAACAGTCAAAACTTCATTGTCTGCCGTATCAGCCAAGTAAACATGCAAAGGCGCACCTGTAGACTGCTGCAGCTCAAATCTCAACTGCAATTGAGCTGCTTGTAGATGCTCAAATTCAAGGCGAGCCATGCGTGAGGCCGCTTTAAATTGTTTGTTAATCTCATCAATATTTAATTCGGGGAGCGAAATACTAAACGAGAGATTATTACTGCCATTAACTGACTCCACTTTACCGGCTGGAACAACACCCGAAAAACTCTCGCTCATAACAGTTGCTTGATGGGTATTTCCGTCGCGCCCCTGCCAAGTGGCAATGCCTTTTACATTCAGAACTACAGGAACATCATTAAGCAAAATGTCATCTTTTGCAGCAGAAACATAAGCCAATACTTTATTGTCAACCGAAGGATTCGCAAGAAAATGATTGGCGTCTTTGATAGGTTGAACTGACAACTCAACTTCGCTTATAGCCTTAACGCCATCTGCATCCGTAATTGTTAAACGAAATTTTAAATTGACTCCTTTTGAGTCAGCGAGAGGAATATTAGGCGCTTGAAATGCAATTGAGTTAGTTGCGCGCTCATAAAATTCAACTTTAACGCCAGTGGAATCTATCTGCTCCCATTGATACTGAAGAATAGGATCATCAAAACCTTTACTGTTCTGCCCCGTCAACAACACATCCGAACCGGAACGAACTGTGATCACCCCATTATTGACTGCAGCACCTAAAACCTCTGCCACAGCCTGAGGGGCAACATCTGCTGGCAACTCTTTTTTATTTTTATCTTTAGCTGCACCACCACAGCCCGTTAGAAATAGGCAAAATAGCGCCGCAATAAAATTCTGAAAAAATTTATTATTCATAATATCCATTGCCACAACACATTCATTATCAATTAAGTTTCGCCGTTATTAAAATTCATAGCGAATACCTAGTTCAATCATATCGATTTTGTAATTTTCTAAATCTTGCAATTCTTTATATTGCAAAAATGCCTGTAACCCACCCGCCAGCACACCATCTACAGTTGTTTGATGCGCACCAAGCAGTACCGCTGAAATACCAAAAGTATTAATCGTATACTCTTCATCAACCAAATCTGTAGGAACACCAAAGGTATTGTTTTGACTCACTGCGTTAAAATAGCGCGCTGCTATAGTTCGGCCAGAGTCCTCTTTTTGTTTAACGAATTCGTAGGTGAGGTAGGGTGTAATAACAGCAATTGAAGGTGTAAAGGTATAACGCAGTGTTGCGCCCACGGTTGCATTGGCGGCATTAATTTTTTGACCCGCAACCACCAAATCAAATGCCGTTTGCTTAATGTCTCGCTCAATAAATTGATCTATCTTTGTGGTAGTAGTATTAACATGAAGAAAGGGTTCAAGACTCACTTTTTTATAATTCATGTTGTAACCCACACCCAAAAATAGGGACATGTTTTGCGCATCAACTGCAGCAATCGTTTCCGTATTAGGGCTAGGAATATCAGGATTTAATGATGGATATCGGATAGCGCGAACACTATCGAATTTCAATTTTTGATAGCCCACCGAAGCACTCAGGTATAAATGCTCCAGCTGATACATTGCAAAGGGAAAGATACTAAAACCCGATGCGTCCACATTGCCGGATACCGTACTTTTTGAACTATCGAAATCAACGCGTTGATCAATCAAACCCAACAAACTTCCAACAATCCATTTATCATTAATTCGATAATCAATCCCGGCATTGAGTTGACTGCCATCAAAAGCAAAAGCATCTTCTAGACTCGTGGGGGCTTTTGTACCCCTTCCTCCTGAATAATTAATAAACCCACCCCAAGCGCTGTAAACCTCATCACCCGCACCGCCACCCGTCACCGGCCCATCTCGCAATACATAATCAGATTGACCGTTATAATTTGCTTGGGCATGCATATAGAAGCCTTGACCTCCTAATCGCAAAGCGGTCAATCGTGAACTCAAGCTAGATAACTGCCCACGCAAATAATCACTCGACAAAGACCCCTGCGCAGAATATTCCTCTGCCGCATCCCAACGGAGTGCCAAGCCCAACCCACGCTTATCAAGACCCAAACTAAATTGCGTAGGGCCATCATTGGTTAATTCATTACCCGTGTGAACAATGGCGCGAACATTCTTGAACAACTGATAAGTCTGCCCAGTACAACGTGGACCAACTGCAAGATTTCCATTCGCACTTATAACCGCTGGGGCGCGCATGGTGTCAAAGCAACCGGCATTGGCAATTAAATCTTTATAGGTTTGAAAACTTGCATAGGCACTGCGGTTTTCAAGTTCATTGGCAAAGCTACCCAGCATTTGCTCTAGCCCAGCGTAAGTGTTTGTAGACAACATAAGCATACATGCCACGAGTGTGCGGCTATTCATTATTATTTTCATAAAGTTCTTCTACACCTATTGTGCTTTAATTTTTTTAGCCCGTTACTTAAATCGCGCTGGCGTTATTGACTAACAAAAAAGAAATCGCCCACTTCATGCCCGGTTCCTTTAATGGCCTTAAATTCGGGTAACTGAACGAAATTAATAACCTTAGCTTTTTCAGTAACCTGATCTCTTATTTTTAAAAAAAGTTCAGGGCCACTAATAACACCCGTTACTGAATCCAACGCGTCCAAAAAGGCGCGCGCAAATACTGAGTGGCCATTGCCACCATTGTCCAACACCGGAAGATCGCCGCCCGACGACAAGAGTAAGCGTGATTTTTTGGGTAATTTATAGCGGATATAGTCATCGCTAAAGGTCTGCTTATCGCCCATAAATAAATGGCCCGGCTCGGAAGATAAAAGACCTGCATAGCAAGAATCAGCAACCACTAAAACACGTTTTGCCTTGACATACGCAAGATGGCGATTAACAAATTCATTAGACACCCAAAAAGTATCATCGGGCGGAGGAGTGGCATTGCTCGGTAGCCAGTACCCAGATTCAATACCGCCAGCTTTAATGCGGCTGCCGTGGCCCGCATAGAAAATTAATAAGTTATCCGCCTCACCTAAGCGCGCATCCATGTCATTAATGGCCTTCATAATGGTGCTGTTATTTCCATCCAGCACCATAGTGACTTGAAAGCCGAACTTTCCTTCCAGTATTTGCTTTGCACGCTTTGCATCGGCGTGCGGTGTTTTTAAACTATCGATGTGCTCATATTGCTGATTAGCAATAATGAGCGCGTAATATTTTCCAAACTGCAAATTACCTTTTTTCATTTCTTGTGCAGCTATTTCGCTGGAGGTTACAGCTGCAGCATTTATTTTGGGTTCACGAATTTGCGCCAGCGTATTCATTTCTTTCACTACAGCCGCGCGCTCAGTATCAATACCGGTAATCCATTTTTTTAACTGCGCTATTTCAGCTTGCCGCTTAGCCTCTTCATTTAATTTTTTTGTATTAACAGCCAAAGCTTGAAGCTGTTTATTAAGCAGACTTATTTGTGTATTTTTTTCATCAAGAGATTGTTGCAGCTGAGTGCGCAACTCTTGCTGTGTAGCATCGGCCGCAGATTGATAAATCAAATTATCGTGGGGCAGCCCCCAGGCTTTACGGTACCAGTTAAGTGCCGTCATCTTATTTTTATCGACACCGAGACCCTGTTCATAAAGCGTCCCCAAGTTGAATTGCGCACGCGCGTTACCTTTCTCTGCGGCTTTTTGATACCAAATTAAGGCCGCTTCATAATTAGGCTCTCCACCTAAACCACGCTCAAAAATCTCACCTACATTCACTTGTGCTTCTATATCCCCCAGCTCCGCAGCGGGCAACCACACTTGCAGGGCCGTTTTGTAATTAGCGCGATCATAGGCAACATATTCTCCACCGCGAATGCGGCAATCAGCCGCTGTTGTAAGTGCTGGGCGACGCGGAGTCATATAGCTGCCACTACCCAGTTGGCGAACCTGCCCTGGCAGGAGACAATCGACAATATATAAGTCAGCGGCGCTAGGAGCAGCTGCACCAGCCACCGTAGCGGCGGGGCGCGGCGCACTGCAAGACACTGCCAATAAAATAATTATTGCTAATGCGATTGCTCTGTTAAATAAACTTACAAGGAAAGTTAAAATGCAATTCATACCCAGCACCTGATCGAATAATTTTTATAGATATTGATTGAGAACAATCTAGAACTGGTTAATTATTACACGCCTGAAGATCAAATGATAACGCAATCATCATGGTGCAAGTCATGTTTTGACCATAATGTTAGCGCTCAATAGCGTATAACAGAGCACTGTAAAATCAAATTAGGTTGACCGCATGGCAATAAGACATTTTGCACTCTTGATGGCATGTTTTTTTATGAGCGCCTGCCATACAACAAGCCATCGCCAGGACTTTCAAGCACCGACAAACAGCCTTGTTGTCAATGCGCAATTTAAACACCTTACTTTTTTTCAAGAGGGGAAAGGGGAACGTTTACACGTTTACATAGAAGGAGATGGCCGCCCTTTTCTGAATCGCTTTCTCATCGCCAAAGATCCCAGCCCACAAAATCCGTTGATGTTAAATTTAATGATGCAGGATAAAAGCAGCAGCTTTTATCTTGGCCGGCCCTGCTATTTCACTAACAGTACCCCCGCAATGCAAGACACACAATGCACCCCCACATTTTGGACCAGTGCACGCTACTCAGAAGCCGTTGTAAACAGCATGATTGCCGCGCTGCGACAACACCTCAGTACACACCCGCACCAAGGTATAAGCCTGATTGGCCACAGCGGTGGCGGCACCCTCGCCGTGCTCATGGCTGCGCGTATGCCAGAAGTGGATCAAGTGGTTACGCTTGCAGGTAACTTAGACATAGTAGCGTGGGCGCGCTTGCATCGCTACACGCCGCTCAAGTATTCACTTAACCCTGCAGACCTAAACCTGCTGCACATTAAACAACTGCATTTTGGTGGTGAGAAAGACGACAACATCCCGCCTGCACTCAGCGCGGCATGGTTAAAATCTATGGAGCAAGCCATGCATATTATTAAAGATGCCGATCATAATTGCTGCTGGCTGATGCACTGGAATCATGTACTCACGCAGATAAACCAACAAATGACTCCCTAGCCCACCCAATCACCTGCCGCCGCTCAACCTACACTTTCGCCACTCGCCGGCCCATACAGCCACTCCCACGAAAGTTTAACCCCATAGCCAAGCAGCCTTCTATTCTGCAACCTCAATCAGCTAACCCACGTGGTTAAGGAGCAGGAAATGTTTTGTAAAAAAAATGGCGGTAACGGTGGTTATATCGCAATTATTATTGGTGTACTGGTGGCGCTGTTTGTGGCCAATAAATCTCATGCAGAAAATTTTGAGGGGCTTGATGTAAAAGTTGAAGGCAAGGGTGCAGCAGTTATTTTTATTCCAGGCCTTAACAGTGCCGCCTCAGTATTTACCGAAACGTGCGCCGCACTTAAAGCGAAACACCAATGTCATTTATTACAGCTGCCCGGTTTTGCAGGAAACCCTGCACAAGCAGTAAGCGATAAAGATTTCTTACTGGATATGCGCGATAGAATTGAGCACTACGCGCAGACTAAAAAACTGAAAAAAGTAACCTTGATTGGCCACAGCTTGGGCGGAACACTGAGCTTAATGATTGCACAACACTCTCCAGACTTAGCAGCCAAGGTTGTGATTATAGATGCACTGCCATTCTATTCTGCGATTCAGAATCCTACCGCCACATCTGAATCAATGAAACCGGGCGCACAACAAATGCGCAATATGATGCTGAATCAACCGCGCGAAGATTACTTGAAGTTCGGCGCACAAAATCTGATGGGTATGAGCAATAACCCAGAGCGTCTTCCATTACTCACCGAATGGTTAAAAACTAGCGATAGCACCACAACGGCAAATGCAATGTATAGCATGATGGTGACCGATTTACGCAAACCCATCGCCAGCATAAAAGCGCCAACAATGGTGCTAGGCGCATGGGCAGCCTACAAAGCTTATGGCGCCACACAAGAATCCACTAAAGCTATTTTTACGGCACAATATGCAGAATTAAAACAGGTTGACATTCGCATGTCTGAAACGGGTTATCATTTTTTAATGTGGGATGATAAAGATTGGGTTAATCAACAAATCAGTGAATTTCTCGCAGCACAATAACGCTATTCAATTCATTCACAGGGATGTGAAAACAAAAAATCAACCATAAGCAAATTTGAGGACTTAGTTATGCACGCAAACCTTCAAACACTCGAACAACAACGCGCTGAATTTTCAAGCCGCCGCTTTCTAGCAATGCCCTTGTCTGGCACAATTTGTTGGCTAATTGCTGGCGTTATTAATATTTTTGTGTCTGCGCAATGGGCAGCCTTGGTGTTATTTATCGCCACCGGCAGCATTATTTATGTTGCCATGTTAGTGGCGCGTTTTACTGGCGAAGACATGTTTAAAAAATCAAAAACCAAAAATACATTTGACGGATTATTTTTTCACTGCATTGGCATGGCGTTACTCGTTTACAGTATTGCCATCCCTTTTTTCATGATAGATGCTCGCTCACTACCGCTCTGCATAGGCATTTTAACCGGGCTTATGTGGCTACCTATCTCGTGGATTATTCAGCATTGGATAGGTACATTTCATGTGTTAAGCCGCACCATTTTAATCGTACTTGCTTGGTATTTATTTCCGCAGCACAGTTTTGTCGTGATTCCGGCAGTGATTGTGGTAATTTACGCGATTACAATTTACACCCTAGAGATGCGCTGGCGTCAACTTTCACAGCATAACCTTTGAGTGAATGACATCGATTTATGAACGACAATCAAAACAGAACCACACATCACTACCTTATTGCTCAATGCATATTTTGGGGCAGCTATGGTGTACTTAACTTAATTTTTATGAGCTTATGGGGCGCAGCACTATCACCTTTTTTAACCATGCTCTTTATTGCGCTTTCCATAATACTCGGCTTGATTACACATGGCTTTCGGTATTTATATAAAACCTACACCTACAATTGGACGCTACTGAAAGTTAGTTTACATTTAATCTGGCTAATCCCTCTGGCAGCGTTGACTGCACAAACCATTTTATTTGCTTTTATATTGGCACTAACCACTTTGTTTCCTGCCGCTGCTGTTGGCTCTCAACCTACCAGCGCAGGCGGTATGATTGGCTTTGCAATAAATTACTGCATTTTATTAGGCCTCTGGTGCACTATTTATTTATTACGCGCCGAGTTTCAAAAGCGCCGAAATTCAGAAATTGCTCACTGGCAACTGCAAGCACAACTTAAAGAAAATGAATTGCAATTTTTGCGCAGTCAAATTAACTCACACTTTCTTTTTAATGCCATTAACAACCTGCGCAGCCTTGTTAAAGAAGATGCCGAACAAGCGCGCGAAGGTTTAGCCAATCTTTCAGTGCTATTGCGCGGCCTGCTTCATAACGATGGCCAACAACTGGTAAGCCTACGCGAAGAGATGGAGTGGGTAAGAGGCTATCTTTCACTAGAAGCCCTGCAATTTGAAAATCGCTTAAGCACTACCATTGATGTCGATGAAAACTTACTCACCGCCAAACTACCGCCTTTAATTCTGCAAACGCTGGTGGAAAATGCCATTAAACATGGCATAGCCGCACGCCGCGCCGGCGGGCGTTTAACTATCACCATCAAAAGATCAACACCAACGCACTGGCAAATAAAAGTGATTAATCCTTTGCCCGAGTTTCAATCCACCCATCAAGGCAACAAAATTGGTTTGCGCAATGCGCGCGAACGTTTAGCAATCGCTTTTGGTGAACAAGCCAGCCTTAATTTAGATATTGCCGAACAGGTTACGGCGACTGTAGAGATTCCCCTATGAATATTTTAATTGTGGATGATTCGCGCTTAGCACGAAAAGAACTTGCCGATATATTGGCTGATATACCAAGTACAACACTGATCGCCGAAGCGGTAGATGTTAATAGTGCTGTCGCCGCTATTAATACGCATAAACCCGATTTGGTTTTATTGGATATACATTTGCCCGATGGTGATGGCTTTGATGTGCTGGAGCAGAGCGATTTTACGCCGCAGATTATTTTTACCACGGCCTATGAACAACACGCACTGCGCGCCTTTGAATTTAATGCGCTGGATTATTTATTGAAACCCGTTACACATGAGCGCTTAGCGGCAGCCATTCAAAAAAGTATTAGCAAACAACATAACCCCGCACAACCAGCAATTGCGAGCGCACCCAAAACCCGCACAGATCAAATTTTTGTGCGCGATGGCGAGCGCTGTCATTTCATTAAACTAAGTGACCTACGCCTCATAAATGTAGAAGGCAATTACGTTCGCTTATACTTCCAACAAACCAAAGCACTACTGGCAAGATCACTTAACTATATTGAAGAACGATTAGACCCAAGTGTTTTCTTTCGCGCAAATCGGCAGCAAATTATCAACATGGATTACATTGATACTATTGAGCCTTGGCTAAACGATGGCCTTATCATAAAACTCCAAGATGGAACACAGGTTGAAGTATCGCGCCGCCAAGCTAAAATACTGAAACAAAATTTGGATCTATAGCGCAAATGTGTGGCGTCGGAGCATGCAGGAAAAAATGCTTTAAACGTCAACTTATCGCAAACCAACAACAAACTCTCACAAAAGAGTAATAGTCAATTTGCACAAGAGATTTCATAACATTATTTTTTTAACGTTCATCATATTGAAAAATAGTCACTCTAGACTATTTAGATTCATCGGCATGAATTCTGCTTAAGCAAAGTGATCATCAACATGGAGAGCCACTATGAGCATCGAAAAAAAATACTTTAAAACCAAACCTGCGTGCAAAGTGAAATTCGTTGCACCAAAAGAACTCGTCGAAAAAGCCAAGAAGATCTATTTGGCAGCAGAATTTAACGGCTGGCAATTT
>SYDJ01000008.1 GCA_005801205.1 Gammaproteobacteria bacterium | reverse complement strand
CATGACCGAGCAAGGCATGCGCGAAGTGAACAATCCTTCTGCGATTTTTTTGCAGCGCGCGGAAGACCCCGCACCGGGTTCGGTGGTGATGGTGATGTGGGAAGGTACTCGCCCGTTATTAATTGAAATACAAGCGCTGGTGGATGACAGCCATCTCGGCAATCCACGTCGCGTCGCAGTGGGTATGGATCAAAATCGTTTATCTATGTTGCTCGCCGTTTTGCATCGCCATGGCGGAATTATGGTGGGCGATCAGGATGTGTTTGTAAACGTAGTGGGAGGTGTACGCGTTATGGAAACCAGTGCAGATCTCGCGGTGTTATTAGCGATAGTCTCCAGCTTCCGCGATAAGATTTTGCCGCAGGATTTAATGGTGTTTGGCGAAGTCGGTTTATCCGGTGAGATTCGCCCGGTGCCAAGCGGGCAGGAGCGTTTACGTGAGGCGGCGAAGCACGGCTTCAAAAAAGCCATTGTGCCCATTGGTAATGCACCGCGTGAAAAAAATATAGGAATAGAAATTGTTGCAGTAAAAAATTTGCAAGAAGCCTTAGACGCTTTATGAGTTAACAGAAGGTGCTTTGTGAGTTAAATAGAAATATTTAAATTGCTCAGTAAGTTTTTGAGTAACTCTGCATCTTCCGCGCTGGCGGGTTCATATTGAATCCCTAGCATGTGTTCTTGTTGGTGCACCA
Organism: Gammaproteobacteria bacterium; assembly: GCA_005801205.1. Lineage (GTDB taxonomy): Bacteria > Pseudomonadota > Gammaproteobacteria > Pseudomonadales > Cellvibrionaceae > Cellvibrio. The sequence goes on along the minus strand of SYDJ01000008.1, from coordinate 9,613 downwards.
GCGTTCCGTTGAGATGTATATAAGGCATTGTATTCTTAGGTACTTTCATCTCAGGCACTTCTAATCGTAATTGAATGGCGTCCCCCGCGCATAAATGGTAATCATCTAGTAACGCAATGCGTGCACCATCGTAAGAAATATCCAGCACATGGGCTGCCCATTCTTTATCTGAGCTACCTAATTCTGCAAAGGCTCTTAGCGGGTAACGCGGGTGTGTTCGGCGGTCATCGTTATTCATCGTGTTAAGCTACCTCAATCAAATAAACGAATTAGTCAGCAAGCAGTTCAGATAATTCACGTTCGGCGGCATTAGCGTCGCCAATATTTAATTCAATCAAGCGGCGTAAATGGCTAATACTGTCGATATCAATAGTCACGCAGGCAAGGTGTAGCTGCTCCAAGGTTTGATGAACAACTTGTGCAGACATGGCGATACTGGTTTGATCCGATAAAATAATTTTTACCAGAATCGGTGTGATAGGCTGTAATTGGTAAGGCCCCATTTTTGCGAGCAATAGGCCTTTTAACGAAATATCTAATAGTTGGGCTTGCCAGTTTTTATCGCCCTGAGCAATTTCTACACGGGCATCAAAATCAATACGGCTAAAGCGGCGGCGTTCTTGAGACATAAACTTCTTCATCAGGTATTTGTGGTTTCATTTGAGTGTAGCTCAGATGGTTTAATCCGCCATTTGCGTTGTGTGGTGCCACAAATCTATAATCGCGGCTTTCTTGTGTAACGGGTTTCATAAAATGACAGATTTTCGAATTGGCATAGACCTTGGCGGTACCAAAACTGAGGTGATTTTGTTGAACGGCGACAGCCAAGAGCTGTTTCGCACCCGTATTCCCACCATACGCGATGACTATGCGGCAACTTTGCGCGATATTGCGAGCTTGGTGGCTCAAGCAGAAGCAGCGGCGGGGCATGTTAACTTGCCAGTAGGTGTTGGTATTCCTGGCACCGTATCGCGCAAAACAGGGTTTGTGAAAAATGCCAACTCCACGTGGCTGAACGGCAAGCCTTTTCAAAAAGATCTGTCTGCACATTTGAAGCGCGATGTAAAAATCACTAACGATGCCAATTGCCTCGCTGTATCTGAAGCTACCGATGGCGCTGGCCGAGGTTATGATCTGGTATTTGCAGGAATTCTAGGTACCGGCTGCGGTGCAGGTGTAGCCTTCAAAGGCCAACCGATTGTTGGCCCCAATGGCGTAGCGGGGGAGTGGGGGCATAACTCGCTGCCGTGGACGCGTGAAGCAGAATTAGAAGAACGCCCCTGTTATTGTGGCAAGTCTGGTTGTCAGGAAACCTTTTTGTCTGGCACAGGGTTATGCAAGTCTTACGAGTTGGACACAGGCTTAAAACTCAAAGGCCACGAAATTGTTGAGCGTGCGGCTAAGGGCGAAATCCATGCGCGCCAAGTATTAGATGCTTACTTTGATCAGCTTGCGCGCGGCTTGGCTGCGGTTATCAATGTTATGGACCCCGATATTATTGTTCTGGGAGGTGGTGCATCTAACATTACTGAAATTTATACGGTAGTGCCTGAGCTTTTGAGCAAGTATGTCTTCGGTTTTGAATGCGATACGCCCATCGTGCAAGCGATGCATGGTGATTCGAGTGGGGTACGCGGCGCGGCCTGGTTGAATCCGCTGTAGTGTGGAAATCCACTTTTTGAGCGGTAGCAGCGTTATTTTCGTACTCAAATCCTCACAATTTGCAGGAGCAAATTGCACAGCTATGCTGCCCGAAGGGCGTGAAGCAGGATGCGGAACGTGATTTACTACAGTAAACTCCGGTTTCCGGCAACTGCTCCTGCGTGGCTCTACCTTCTGCATCCATGCAGTCGTCCGTGCGAAAATGCCTTGCTCCCATCTCAAAAATTGAACTTCATGCATGCGACACTTCGATAAAAACATTAAAAAAATTCCGTGCAGATTTCTATTTATTCTCCTGAGTGCTGCGCTGTCATCTTTTGTCATTGCGGACAATGCGGCAAAACCTCAGCGTATAGCCTCGCTCAATTTATGTTTGGATGCGCTACTGCTAAAACTGGTTGAACCTGCGCGTATCAATTCACTGACTTATATTTCCGGCAACCCGCAGTTTTCTCCTTTTGCTAAACAGGCGCAGCAATTTCATTTGAATCGCGGTCTTGCCGAAGATTTGGTGCCGCGCAATCCCGATTTAATACTTGCTGGCGATTTTGGCGCAGGCGATGCAAAAGTTTTATTAAAACAATTAGGTTTTCGAGTTGAAACACTTTCGTTGCCGCGCACCTTGGCAGATATCAGTTCGCATATTCGTCGCTTTGGCGAACTTACAGGCAGCCAAGATTCTGCCGAGAAAATGGTGCAAGAATTAGAAGCGCAGCTTGCGCGATTAGATGCAAACCCAAGTAAGCCGATCCCCGCATTTTGGTATTCATCCAATAGTTACGTGGTGGGGAGCGATACCTTAGAAAATGAATTAATGACTCGCGCTGGTTTTCACAACCTAGCCTTGGATAAAAATATCAGTGGAATTTCGCAGTTGGATTTAGAAGATTTAATTCTCGCAAAGCCCAAAGTGATTATTGTGGAATCTTCAGATGTACAAGCGTTTTCACTCGCGCGCGAATATGTGCAGCACCCGGCATTGCGTAAAAACAATATGCAAATTATAAAGCTACCCGCAACGCTCTCGGTGTGTATTGCACCTATTGCGGCGGATGTTATTGAAAATCTTATCCAACAAAAAAAATCTATTGTTAATTAGATTAAAGGAATTGTGTGCACAAAATTTCATATCCACTATTAATGATCTTGCTAAGCCTTGGCGTGCTCGCGGCTTTTTTATTTTCGCTCAGCATGGGCAATGCGTCTATTTCTATAGTGCAAGCGGTAAAAGATCTATTGAGTCATAGCCCATCACTGCACCAAACCGTTGTGTGGGAGATTCGCTTACCGCGTGTATTGCTCGCCGTTTTTGTTGGTGCGACTCTTGGGCTTGCGGGCGCGGCTATGCAGGGCTTTTTGCGCAATCCATTGGCTGAGCCGGGTATTTTAGGCGTTTCTAGCGGCGCTGCATTAGGTGCGGTTATTGTATTGTATTTCGGCTTTGCGGCAGCGGCGTGGTATTGGCTTCCTGTTGCGGCTATTACGGGCGCGTTAATTTCGTTAGTGTTGGTGTATTTGTTGGCGGGTTTTCGTAGTAGCGTCTTGTCATTAATTTTGGCGGGCGTTGCTATTAATGCGATTGCGGGCGCATTAATTTCGGTCGCGCTTAATTTTGCACCCAGTTATTTTGCGCTTCAAGAAATCGTATTTTGGCTAATGGGCTCGCTATCCAATCGCAATATGCATCATTTTTATATTGCGGCACCTTTTATTGTAGTGGGTTGGGTATTGTTATTAAGTCGCTATCGTTTTTTAAATGCCTTAAGTCTTGGCGAAGAAACAGCAACGTCTCTAGGCTTTAACCCACAGCGTGAACGCAATTTTTTATTAGTAGGCTTGGCCTTGTGTGTGGGAGCAGCTGTTGCTGTTAGTGGCAGTATAGGTTTTGTAGGTTTGGTGGTGCCCCATTTGTTGCGCCCCTTAGTGGGTTACAAACCAAGTCGCTTGTTATTTGCCAGTGCACTTGGCGGCGCACTGTTAGTGTTATGTGCTGACATTTTTGTGCGCCAGTTAGATGTCGCCCGCGAATTAAAGTTAGGTGTAGTAACCTCGCTCTTGGGCGGCCCCTTCTTTTTGATATTGATTTTAAAAACGCGGTCGCGTTGGATTTGATTTGTTAGCACCCTATTTAATTTAATCATAAGGTGATTGTTGCGAGACCGTCGGAGGCAGGAAGCCGACGTCGAGCCTACATGGATGTACTTGCGGCGTGTTTCGCAATAATTACCTTATGACTCAGAGATTCACAAATGTCATTGCTAAACGCCAAAAACCTTTCCCTAAAACTCGGCAATAAAAATGTTGTCGAGCAAATGAATATTTATGCAAATGAGGGCGAGTTTGTCGGCTTAATCGGCCCCAATGGTGCGGGCAAAAGTTCATTGCTTCGAATCTTGGCGGGATTAATAAAACCTCATTCTGGCCTTGTGGAATTAACACCGCAGAATATCGCCACTCCGATTGAAAAAATACCTGCGCAATTGCGTGCTCGCTTTATGGCGTATCTTGCACAACACGAAACACCCGCATGGCCATTGAGTGTAAAAAATCTAGTCGCACTTGGCCGCTCGCCGTGGAACTCATCGGTCAATACCAATGCAGATGACGAACTTGCCGTTCAAAATGCCTTGGCAATGACGGACGTAGATTTATTGGCCGAGCGACCTGTCACGGAATTATCCGGCGGAGAGTTGCAGCGAGCGTTATTAGCGCGAGTATTCGCTGGTAACCCCAAATTAATTGTTGCCGATGAACCTATAGCCGCACTCGATGTGTATCACCAATTACATATTATGGAATTGCTGCAAGCTCACGCGCAGCAGGGTGGGGCCGTCATAGCAGCGTTACATGATTTAAGTTTAGCGGCGCGTTTTTGTTCGCGATTGATATTAATGCATCACGGAAAACTAATTGCTGAAGGTGAACCGATACAGGTATTAACGTCAGAAAATCTTGCGCAAGTGTATGGTATTAGTGCTTATGTGGATTGCCGTGAGGATGGTGTAGTGATTGTTCCTATTAAACGAGTAAGTTAGTTTACTCCCCCTTGACTCAACCCCCACAACCCCATACCCTGCGCGCCGAGGTGTTTGGCGTGCTAAATTGCTGTTTTATTCAGCAAGTGCAAGGGTCAAATTAAATGGGAAGTCTGGTGCGCTATTGTCTAATAGCAAAGCCAACACTGCCCCCGCAACGGTAAATATGCTTTTTTTGCAGCTTATAAGTCCGATACCAGCCTCAAAAAACTTAACCCGATGTCGCGGAGGGCAACATCAGTGGTAATTCTGTGTTTTGTATGGTCGCTAGTAGGCTATAGCTCGCATTATTCCGCTTTCCCTCTCTCATTCGTTTACTGAATTGAGGAATTATCATGTCTTTCAAATCCTTTGCATTAAGCCCGCTTAGTGCTGCGGTTATATCTATCGCCCTTACTCATACTGCTGTTGCCGCAGACGAAAAAATTGAAACTGTTGTGGTTAGTGCTACGCGTAGTGAAGGCCCTCAAATGCCGGTAGCTACTCAAATTAAAATTATTACGGCCGAAGATATTCGTGTGAGTGGTGTGACCACTGTAACTGAAGCACTTCGTACACAAGCCGGAATTCAAATTGTAGATATGGATGGTAGCGGTGGGCGTAGTGTCACTGTGGCAATGCGAGGATTTTCGGCTACTGCAGCTAATAATACTCTTGTGCTCGTCGATGGCCGAAAACTAAATAATCCTTCTTTGGTTGGCCCTGCATTAAATTCTGTCTCGGTAAAAGATATTGAGCGTATAGAAGTTATTCAGGGCAGCGCGGGCGTCCTTTATGGTGATCAAGCTGTTGGTGGTGTAATCAATGTGATTACTCGTCGCGCTGCAGCTGGTGAGTTTAATGGCTCAGTAAGCGCAGAAGCTGGTACTGCTAATTTAGAGAATTATACTGCTTCAGTTCGTCAGGGTTTTGAGAACGGTTTAAGCTATAGCTTGAGTGCGCAAAAGCGTAATGCAGATAACTATCGTGATAACAACCAATCTGCTTTAACAAATGTATTAGGCAACATAAGTTTTAATTTTGATAGCGGAAAAGTATTCATAGAAAAGCAATCCGTCAAAGACGACTTAAATTTAGCGGGCAATTTGCTGGATAGAGAAGCCACAATAAATAGGCGTATGACTAAAACTCCAACCGATTACTCGAATTTGGAGACTGATTTGACTCGTGTTGGTGGAGAAGTTGAGTTTGTAAAAAACTGGCGTTTGCTAGGTGAATACTCTGACAGAGAGGATGACTCACTGGCTTATTTTGGTTACGGAGATCCTACCCCAGGTGAAATGAAAGTTAAAACCATAACGCCGCGTATAGTGGGAAGTATCTCAACTGCTAATGGTAACTCTGTGGTAACTGTTGGTTACGACAGGTCTGAATCCTCCTATCAAGTTATTAGTTGGGGTATCGACACTGATCAGAATGCTGAAGGTTATTATGCGCAAGTAATTTATCCATTAACACAAAAATTGACAGCCAGTGTTGGCGCGCGCCGTGCTAGTGTCGAAGATACTAATCATCTCGCATACGATATTAATTTTAACGTTGTTGAGAAAGTTAGAAGTATTGATCTAAATGCAACCGAGCTCGGCTTAAGTTATCAAATTGATGATGCCTGGAGCGTCTTTGCTCGCACCGCAGATGGATTCCGCTTTGGTAATGCTGATGAGAATGGTGCTTCTGCTCCTGGAATTGATTTTCTTGATGAGCAAACCAGTGATTCTCAAGAGCTGGGTGTTGCTTGGTCAGGAAAAACGGCTAATGTTAAATACAGTGTTTATCAAATGGCTTTGGAAAATGAAATAGTTTACGACACATTAAGTTCTAATAATTACGGTGGCTTTGGTGCAAACATTAATTTGCCTAAATCCGAACGCAAAGGCTTTTTATTTGATGGCGATGTGAAGTTGAGTGAACAAATCACTTTGCGTGGTAATTATACAAATACTGATGCATGGCTTACTGCAGGAAACTTTAAAGGAAAAGATGTTCCTTATGTGGCAAAAAATGCAGGTAATATTGGTTTAGTTTTCAATTTTGTAGAAAATGTTACTGCTTCGATAGATGCCAATTATACTGGTTCGCGCTATCGCAATGGTGATGCCGCTAACGTCATTGCTAAGGTTGAAGCATTGACTCTATTTAACTTTAATATCCTATGGGATATTAAAGATATAGAGTTGGGGTTCCGTGTTAAAAACATTACCAATGAGAAATATGCAGATTTTAATGGCTATTCAATTTCGGGTAAGTTGTATCAATATCCGCAACCAGAGCGAAACTATAGCGCTCATGTAAGCTATCGTTTTTAGTTTTATTGAGTTACTGCATCACTAAAAATGATGCAGTTTATTTTAAATGAGGAAAATGTTGTGATGAAACAATTTAAGCCTTTTTTAAAGGTCCTTTCGATAAATACATTGCTGTTGATAAGTCTCTGGTGCTGATGCGTGTACGGTTTTTAATGTCTTTTTCTTGTCGCTTTAGTGTACATCTGATATTTTTGTTTCATCCATAATATCAATCATTACATATAAAAATACCTCTATGGCAACTATAGGCACAAATTTAGATTCGGCGGGCGATGATGATCGCAAATACCGTGCTCCTGCGCTTGAAAAAGGCTTGGATATTCTGGAGCTTTTAGCGCGCAATGGTGCACCCATGACCACCTCGCAAATGGCCGTTACCCTCGGGCGCTCGGTAAGTGAGTTGTTCCGCATGGTTTTGGCGCTGGAGTTTCGCGGCTATATAGAGCCATCACCCGATGGTCGCGACGGTTATACGCTTACCAACAAATTATTCACATTGGGTATTGCTCAAGGCTCTGCGCGTTCGCTGTTAGAAACCGCTTTGCCCATTATGAAAGAGCTTGCGCGCGAGTTGGGTCAGTCCTGTCATTTGGTTGTGCCTTCTGGCGACCAAATCGTGGTGGTCGGAAGAATTGAAAGCCCTATGGATTTAGGTTTCTCTGTGCGTGTGGGTTATCGCCGCCGCTTGGTGGATACCCATGCAGGCTTGATGCTTTATGGCTATGCGCCAGAAGATGCTAAAGCTCGTTGGTTGCCGCAGCTGCGCGCATCAGCAGCCCCCGAGCATATTGAGCGCTTTTTGCAAAAGGCCAAGGTGGCGGTGGAGCGCGGCTATGTGCAATCCATCAGTGATTTTGTTGAAGGTGTAACGGATTTGTGTGTTCCGGTCTTGGGTTTACAGGGGGCGACGGCGGTTATTATCGTGCCCTTCATAGTGATTAAGGGGCAGACCACCACTCATGAGCAGGTGATCGAAAAGCTTAGAGCGGCCACCCGAAAAATTGCGGATGCACTGAGTAACGAAGGGCGCTAAGACGCCTTTTTTAATGCGCCTGTTTAGGGAATCGCTTCGGCGAGTTTTTTATTTCAGATTTACTTAAGAATTGTCTGTTAGAGTGATGTTTGTTAATTCATCGTTGCTATTTTCTTGTGAGGCTTTCATGACTGATAACTCTTCCCAAATAACAAAATTTAACCCCGTGATCATTGCGCTGCATTGGTTGATGCTTTTGCTGATAGTTGCAGTCTATGTGTTTATGGAATTTCGTGGCATTTTCCCTAAGGGAAGTGAACCGCGCGAGTTTATGAAGGCTCTGCATTTTATGTTGGGTATGTCGGTGTTTTTTTTAGTACTCTTGCGTTTGGTGGTTCGCTTTTCAACTAAAGTGCCGAATATTATTCCTGAGCCAAAACCCATTGAAAAATTGCTTGCCAAAATTATGCATATTGCACTCTATGTTTTTATGATCGGTATGCCGTTACTGGGTTGGCTGATCCTCAGTGCTAATGGCAAAACAGTCCCCTTTTTTGGTGTGCAATTACCTGCGCTCATCGCTGAAAACAAAGACTTGGGTAAGGTGTTGCATGAGGTACATGAAATTGGTGGCAGCCTTGGGTATTTCCTCTTAGGCGGTCATGCGCTTGCGGCGCTTTTTCATCATTATGTTAAAAAAGACAATACTTTATTGCGCATGTCGTTTTTGAAAAAATAATCATCTGGGATATGTTGGAGTGAAATGCAACTCTAGCGCGAAGTAGCGCCGTTATAACGGCGCTACTCCTTCTTCGAAAGAGAATTTCTGTCCAGTGGAGCGAAGCGAACGATGTTTGACCGCTTTGTTATATTTACTTAGCTCGTTGAACTAAACTAAACCAGTTTCCAGAGTCGTCTTTGCCCATAGCCTCAACCCCGTAGAGCTGTTCTGTAGGAGGCTGGAAAAACTCAACACCCTTAGCAGCTAGTTCTTCATACGTTTTTTGGCAATCATCTGTTTCAAATACACCAACCCCAAAAGCACCATCTTCAATCAGACTACGTATTTTGATTGCTGCTTCATTAGTGAACATAGGCCCCTCTTGAGGCTCTGCTAATACCAATTGAAGTTGTGGTTGCCCCTTAGGATTCACAGTAAGCCAACGGAACCCTCCCTCTATCGTCATATCATCACCAACGTCAAACCCTAGTTTATTTTTATAAAAATCAAGGGCTTTTTCTTGGTTTAGAACATATACATTTACGTGAGCTATGGATTTAATCATGTCAGTCTCCTTTGTTAAATAAAGACTCGCTATTGTATATACAGGAAAAGTGGTTTATTTCTCCGATATTGCTCAATTAACCGGTTTATTCACAAAACGAAATGCATAACAGACTGGAATAACCTGAGAGGGGTAACGAAAAGGCTCACTGGATAATTTCCACAAAGTTCGACGATATGATGTTGGTGGCAAACCTACATGTTTAAGAAAAAGCGACGAAAAACTACCAAGACTCACATAACCGACTCGTTCACACACCTCAGACACACTATAGTTTTCTGTAACAAGCATCTGCTTAGCTTTTTCAATTCTTAATTTAATCAAAAATTCATTTGGTGTTTCACCATAGGT
>SYDJ01000084.1 GCA_005801205.1 Gammaproteobacteria bacterium | reverse complement strand
TTTCACGATACCGCCAACGCGGTGGCCACAGTGATCTACACCAAAGCCATGCCACCCCACATGGCGGTAGTTGCATCAGGCATTTTTAACTTTTTAGGTGTAATGATTGGCGGTTTGGGTGTTGCCTACGCAATTGTGCATCTGTTACCGGTGGATTTGCTGCTTAACATCAGCTCGTCTTATGGCATGGTGATGGTCTTCTCGCTGCTGTTCTCGGCAATTTGCTGGAACTTGGGTACTTGGTACTTTGGTATTCCTTGTTCAAGCTCACACACGTTAATTGGTTCAATCCTAGGTGTTGGCGGCGCTCATGCATTGCTAACACACTTGCCGTTGGCTGAAGGTATTAACACTAAAAAAGCGACTGACATTATGTTGTCGTTGCTGGTTTCTCCGCTCGTGGGTTTCATTATTGCAGCGCTGGTTTTGTTGCTGCTAAAACGCATATGGCCTGGCCAAAAAATTCATAAAACGCCAGAAGAGCGCGAAAGTATTGATGGTAAAAAACATCCACCTTTTTGGACTCGCGCCACCTTAGTTGCTTCTGCAATGGGCTTGAGCTTTGTGCACGGTTCAAACGATGGCCAAAAAGGTATTGGTATGCTGATGCTGGTACTGATTTGTATGGCACCAGCGCACTTTGTTTTGGATTTAAATACCTCTGCTATTGATATTGATAAAACCCGCCATGCTGCGGTTTATCTTGAAGGTATTTACCAAAAGAATGCCGATAAATTGAGCAAGAAAATTGACTTCACCAAAACCCAAGCCGCCGTACAAACTGAAGAAAAGTGCCAATCAAAAAATGCCTTGGTTACACTTAACAGCCTCTCTGCGCAATTAAAAGACGTTACTGATTACAACGCACTTCCTATTGAAAACCGCCGTGAAATTCGTCGCGTACTTTTGTGTATTGATGACAATGCAAAAAAGATGGCAAAAGTAGATGGCGTTTCTTCAGACGATAAAGCAGAGATCAACAAGTTGCGCAAAGAAATTACCGCGACCACTGAATTCGCGCCTTTCTGGGTAATTCTTGCCGTTGCCTTGGCCTTAGGTTTAGGCACCATGACTGGCTGGCGCAGAGTAGTTAAAACCGTTGGTGAGAAAATCGGCAAAACCGGTATGACGTATTCGCAAGGTATGTCTGCCCAAGTGACCGCTGCAACTGCCATTGGTATCGCGAGTATGACCGGTATGCCGGTATCAACAACCCACGTACTTTCATCGGCTGTTGCAGGCACCATGGTTGCAAATAAATCTGGCTTGCAGCTCTCTACCATTAAAACAATTCTCTTAGCGTGGGTGTTAACCTTGCCTGCAACAATACTGTTAGCAGGCGGGTTGTTCTACGTAGGCGTTAAACTTTTCTTGTGACCTTTAACGTTAGCTTAAGGCCATTCACTACATTTATACGGGATTAGTTTATGCCTAGTGGTTTTGGAACCAAGCTTGTTATTGCCATCTCTTCGCGTGCGCTCTTTAATCTTGATGAGAGTCACACGATTTTTGAAAATGAAGGGCTGGATGCTTACGCACGCTATCAAATTGACCATGAAGACGAAGTATTGCAGCCGGGCGATGCCTTCCCCATGGTGCAAAAGCTCCTTCATCTTAATAAGCGCTTAGGCGGCGAGCCGCGTGTTGAGGTCATTCTACTGTCGCGCAACAGTGCAGATACGGGGTTGCGGGTATTCAATTCAATTGAGCATTACGGTTTAAATATCACTCGAGCGGCTTTTTGCAGTGGTACGTCGCCCTACGGTTATGCCACCGCTTTTGGTTGCCATCTCTTCCTTTCCACTAACGCTGAAGATGTTAAGCACGCGCTTGATCACGGCATTGCAGCAGCGACTTTGCTTGCGTCAAAAAGCAAAATCGACAACGAAGATCAAATTCGCTTTGCTTTTGATGGTGATGCAGTTCTGTTTTCCGATGAAGCCGAGCGCGTTTATAAATTAGAAGGCTTAAGCGCATTCACAGAGAGTGAAAAAGCGTCTGCTAAAGAGCCTTTGTCGGGTGGGCCATTCAAAGAATTTTTATCGGCATTACAAGGCTTGCAGCGTGAGTTTGGTGAGCACGACTGCCCCATTAGAACGGCTTTGGTGACTGCGCGTTCGGCACCAGCCCATGAGCGAGTAATTCGTACATTGCGCGCTTGGAATATTCGGATCGATGAGTCTTTGTTTTTGGGTGGATTATCTAAGGGAACCTTTCTCAAGGCTTACGGGGCAGACGTATTTTTTGATGATCAGCGTGTGCATTGCGATTCTGCCAGCGAGCATGTGGCAACGGGGCATGTTCCCCATGGCATCGCAAATCAGGTCTTAGAGCGTTGTGATAAATCAGAATAAAAAAATCCCTCTAAAACTATAAAAATCCTAGATATGGTCTAAAGTTGTAAGAAACCCGCTTTTTGGGATATATGCAAGTAAATTGGAATTTGTCGAATTAGCTGTCTATTCTTGAAAAGCATAAAGCTGAAGTGTTTTTATAACGGTTGATCGCGCCCCTGTGGTTAACGAGAATCCTCCAGTTCAATGAGCCATTTGGAGGGCTTATGAAGTTACAACAATTGCGTTATATCTGGGAAGTTGCCCATCACGACTTAAATGTGTCGGCGACTGCACAGAGTCTGTACACCTCACAACCGGGTATCAGTAAGCAGATTCGCTTGCTGGAAGACGAGTTAGGTGTAGAGATTTTTTCGCGTAGTGGCAAGCATTTAACTCGGATTACCCCTGCAGGCGAAGCCATTTTGAAAAAGGCTGGCGAGATTCTACGCAAAGTCGAAAGTATCAAGCAGGTTGCACAAGAGTTCAGCAATGAGCGTAAAGGCACGCTCACTATCGCAACGACTCATACTCAAGCACGCTATGCATTACCGCCTGTTATCGGCCAATTTATTAAGCAGTACCCAGAAGTGGCTTTGCATATGCACCAGGGTACGCCAATGCAAATCTCTGAAATGGCAGCTGATGGTACTGTAGACTTTGCTATTGCTACCGAAGCCATGGAGCTGTTCAGCGACTTGGTCATGATGCCTTGCTACCGTTGGAACCGTTGCATAGTTGTGCCCAAAAACCATCCTTTGGCACAAATTCCACGCCTAACGTTGGAGGATGTCGCTAAGTATCCAATTGTGACCTACGTATTTGGTTTTACGGGTCGCTCCAAGTTGGATGAAGCCTTTATTAACCGTGGCTTGGCCCCTCGTGTTGTATTTACTGCTGCCGATGCCGACGTTATCAAAACCTATGTTCGCTTGGGTTTAGGTATCGGAATTATCGCGCAAATGGCTTATGACCCTGCGGTGGATACCGATTTGGTATCGCTCGATGCTAGCCATCTGTTTGAAGCCAGCGTGACTAAAATTGGATTCCGTCGCGGTACCTTTTTACGTGGATTTATGTTCGATTTTATTGAAAAGTTTGCCCCTCACCTCACCAAAGAAATTGTTAACGAAGCTTTTAATCGTCATTCCCGTGCGGAGCTGGATGAGCTGTTTGAGCATGTAAAAATACCTACGCTGTAATTTTTCAGCGTAAATAAAAAAAGCCGACGCAGTCGGCTTTTTTTTGCTTTCTTGAAATTAATCAATGACTTAGCTATCACTTTTAATGTTTATTCGTGATCATCTTTACAAAATAACTATACATAAATATTGCTATGTACAAGAAGTGCCGCTATAAGTTATACATCCATTAAATATTTGTATAACTCTGGTGGCGATGATGAAAAAGATTTCTCTTGGCATAAGTCAGTGTTTGTTGGGTGAAAAAGTTAGATTTGATGGTGGCCACAAACGCAATCGTTACCTAACCGATGTGCTCTCAAAATATGTTGAATTTCAGTCGGTATGCCCCGAGCTGGCGATTGGCTTGGGTGTGCCACGCAAACCTATACGTTTAATAGTGACTGATGGTCAAGACCGTATTCGCGGCGTTGAAAACCCTGATCTGGATGTTACCGATGCCTTGGTCGCAGAAGCAGAGTATGCCGCTGCTCGCATGCCAGATATTTGCGGTTACGTATTTATGCAAAACTCGCCGAGCTGCGGGGTTTATGGTTTAAAACGTTATGGCAGTAATGGTTATGGCATGGATAGCAAAGGGCGGGGTGCTTACGCCAAGCGCTTTATGGAGTTGATGCCCTTAATTCCAGTTGAGGAGGCTGGCCGTTTAAATGATGCGGGTTTGCGTGAAAATTTTATCACTCGCATTTTTGCTTTACACGACTGGCGAGAAAACTTGCAAGAAAATCCTACCGCAAAAAAATTGATCGATTTCTATTCGCGCTACAAATACCAAGTGATGGCGCACCATGTTCCCAGTTATTTTGCGATTGGTAAATTTTTAGCCAATCTTTCTGGGCGACCTATTGGTGATGTTAATCGCGAATTTATTCAATTGCTCATGACTGCCTTGGGGCATCAAGCTTCGCGCAAAGGCAATACTAACGCCATGATGCATTTGCGCGGCTATTTGAAATTACATATCAGTAAATTAGAAAAAGAAGAGTTAAGTCATTTAATTGAATCCTATGGTCAAGGCATGGTGCCCATGGTGGTGCCTTTAACCTTGCTGAAACATCATCTAATGACGTTGGATAATCCCTATTTAAAAAATCAAACCTTTTGGTCGCCGCACCCAGATGATTTGGGCCTGCGCAACTATGTGCTTGAGCGTTAGAGGTTGATGATGAGCAAAGATTTAATGACTGAAAATAGGCAAAACCCAATTCCAATTCGCGAAATATCGCGGCTTACCGGTGTTAACAGCGTAACGCTGCGCGCATGGGAGCGACGTTATGGTTTGATAAAGCCGCTGCGTACCAATAAAGGCCACAGGTTATATGGTCGTGACGATGTCGAATTGATTAAAACAATTCAAGGCTGGTTAGCGCGTGGTTTGGCGATTGGCAAGGTAAGTGAATTATTAGAGTCAGGCTTGCCCAGTCAACATGTGGATATTGAAAATATCTGGCAAGGTTATTTGAGCGAGCTGCTCGCCATTATGGCTGAGTTACATCTCGGTAAGTTAGAGGCTTTTTTCAATCAATTGTTTTCGGTGTATCCCGCTGCGTTAATTGCAGATCAATTGATTGCGCCGGTATTAGATAATCTCAATCAAGAGTCTTTTGGCAACGGTGTTAAAAAGGCGATTTTAATAAATCGTTTGACGGAATATTTGTTGATGCTAACCCAGCGCCAACGCCAGCAAGCAAAGGGAAAGCGTATCGCAATTATCCAACTAAATACGGCTGTCAATCCTTTGCAAAATACGCTGTTGCATTATGGTTTAACTATGAATCAGGTGAAATCTGAATTGCTCGGCGTGGTTTCTGTTGCAGAAGTTGTATTTGCGGTAGAGCAGTTAGCATTAGATGGCTTTATTGTTTTTAACGATGCTTGTTCCAGTGTAGGCGAGTTCCAAAAAGAGTTGACGCAATTAACACAAACCACCTCGCTACCGATTCTGGTAGGTGGAAAACTGATTCATGCACTTACTGCCGAGTTTCCATCGCACGTGCATCTTGCATCGGATTCAGGTCAGCAAGATGTTATGGGCGTATTGAATACTGTTTTTCCAGAGAGTTTTTCTGGTGAGGTTAAGCATGAGGGCTGAAAAATATAAACGCATTGTTTGGCTAAGGCACGATTTGCGTACCTATGACAACCCCGCATTATTCCGCGCAGCAAAAGAGCAAGAAGGCGTGCTGGCGGTATATTTTATTTGCCGTGAAATGCTTACTAATCATGTGGTCGCACCTGTACAAGTAGATTTTATTCGTCGCCATTTATTGCTACTGAATAACGATTTGGCGGAATTAAATATTCCGCTGGTGGTTATTTATGTGGATAAAACCGCAGAGATTGTTCCGCATTTACAGAAATTGATTAAGTTGTATCAAGTAGAGGAATTGTTTCTAAACGCTGAATATCCGTTAGATGAATTTAATCGCGATA
Organism: Gammaproteobacteria bacterium; assembly: GCA_005801205.1. Classification (GTDB taxonomy): domain Bacteria; phylum Pseudomonadota; class Gammaproteobacteria; order Pseudomonadales; family Cellvibrionaceae; genus Cellvibrio. Next base: position 11,471 of record SYDJ01000084.1, on the reverse strand, counting down.
AACAGGTTTCAGAAACCTTGCGAGCACAAGGTTTAGTGGTAAAGCGATTTCATGATCGAGTGATTATTCCACCCGGTATGGTGCGCAACGGTAAGGGCGATCCATATAAAGTATTTACCGCCTTTAAAAATAATTGGATTGAACAGGCAAGGGTACTTCCGTTACAGCCATTAAAAAAACCAGCTGTTCAAGCTGCGCATAGTTTCATAGCTTTAACAGATCAACAGATCAACACTTTATTTAAAGGCATCGAACAGCGCGATTTATTTACACTTTGGCCTGCGGGCGAAAAAGAAGCCAGCAAACGCTTAAAAGCGTTTGTTAAAAATCATATTGAAGACTATCAAACAGCGCGTGATTTTCCAGACCAAGAGGGAACGTCGCAGCTCTCACCATATTTAGCTGTGGGTTCTATTTCACCGCGTCAGTGTATAGCGGCTGCCTTGCAGGCGAATCAAGGTGAATTTGATTCTGGCAACGCTGGTATTACGACTTGGATTAGTGAATTGGTTTGGCGCGATTTTTATCAACACTTGGTAGTGGATTTCCCTGACGTGTGTAAATTTAATGCCATGCAAAAACACACAGAGGCCTTCCCGTGGCGACACGACGAAACATTATTTCAAGCGTGGTGTAATGGTGAAACAGGAATTCCTATTGTGGATGCCGCCATGCTGCAATTGAAAGCCACGGGCTGGATGCACAATCGCCTACGGATGGTGGTTGCGATGTTCCTTACCAAAAATTTACAAATCGATTGGCGCATGGGCGAGCATTACTTTATGACGCAATTAATCGATGGTGATTTTGCGGCCAATAACGGAGGTTGGCAGTGGAGTGCATCCACGGGTACAGATGCCGCGCCTTACTTTCGCATCTTTAATCCCGTCAGCCAGTCGCAACGTTTCGATGCAGATGGCGCTTTTATTCGGCGCTACTTACCTGCCTTGGCAAAACTGCCGGCCAAGACTATTCACAACCCGCCGCCAACGCCCGGTTACCCTTTACCTATTGTAGATTTATCCACCAGTCGTAAAGAAACCATCGCCTTGTTCGGTGCGCTTAAAGGTTAAAATCTCTTGCTAAATGGTTTGACCTTTAACCCTATGAAGAAGGGTGCAAAATTAGCTGAAAGAATTATACTGCGCGCAAAATCGTTGCTCAGGTTCGGCTAATTCGTGGTAAAGGGGTTTTATAGATATGCGAGCTTTTCATCAAGTGGTGTTATTGCTGGGGTTAGTCTTTGCCGCTGGCGCTATGGCTAACGATGGTTATGCAGTTTCGGGTGCAGCCTATAATCTCAAAACCGGTAAGTTGGCTTACCGTGAGTTGTTTACCAAATTAGATGTGAATGGTTTGGTGCACGTTAATTACGCCAAACCTAACGGTGTAATCTTTGCGCGCAAAACCCTTAACTATGCCACTGAGGTTTTTCAGCCCAGTGTTGAACTTACAGATGAGCGTGATGATGAGTTGGTTTCGGCTACTTTTGATGCGGGACGTTTGCTGTTAACCCATAAAAAGAAAAGTGATTTACAAAAGAAAGGCGATTCACAAACAAAAACGCTTTACGACACTGCAAAATTAGTGATTGATACCGGTGTCGATGCATTTATTCAATTGAACTGGGTGAAAATTACGTCGGGTAAAAAAATCGAGTTTGATGTGGCGGATGCCCGTAATTTGGGTATTGAAAAATTTGTTATCAAAGAAATTGATTCAAGTGCTTCGCCGCTGGCTTATAAGGGTGCTGCTGAAAGTTGGAAGTATTTTAGAGTAGAAACCGCCAACAAGCTCTCCTCTATTTTCGTCGATCCTATTTATTACGCTTACGAGCCAGATGGAAAATATCTAATGCGCTATCAAGGTCGCGCCAATATCGATAACGATGCTGGTGAAGCTTGGGATGTGCGAATTGAGTATGAGTATTTTTAACTTAGAATCACTACGCACTTCGTTTGTCGTTGGCATATTTATTTCAAAAACCCATAAATACATCCATGTAGCTCCCGCAAGTCATCCATGACTTGAGGGTTTTGAAACAAATATCCCAACGACAAACTCGCTATTAAATTATTTTAACTAAGCACTTGTTCGGGGGCAGGTAAGTAACTACACCAATCGCTCCAGCTTCCAGGGTAGAGTTTTGCGTTAATTCCGCAGAGATGCAGCGAGAAAATATTAACGCAAGCCGTCACACCAGACCCACAATAGACCGCAATATTTTCTGTGTTGCTTAACGCAGACCAATGATTTTTTTGCCATTCAAGCGATTTAACCAAGGCTTGCTCGTCGGTAACATCCTGCCAAAAATAATTCACTGCATTAGGAATATGGCCTGCGATAGGATCAATGGGTTCTTCTACGCCTTGAAAGCGACGCGCTTCGCGTGAGTCAATAAGTGTTAGAGATGGGTCAGAGAGAATTTGATCGCGGTCTATGGTTTGGTTTGGTTGCAAATCCATTTTAAAATTGCCCTGCCTGAACGCAGGTTCGCGCCTATCAATTGCGCCCTGATGTGCAACCCATGCAATAAAACCACCGTTGAGAATGCGAACATTCACATGGCCCATAAATCTCAACAACCACCAAGCGCGTGCGGCATAGGCCATGCGTGAGTCATCGTAAACAACTACGCTGGTGTGTTGGCTAATTCCAAAACTTTGCAGGCGTTTCTGTAAGCGTTCAACGTCTGGCAACGGATGGCGGCCCCCATGGGTTTGTACTGCAGATGATAAATCGCGCTCTAAATCTGCATAAAATGCGCCGGGAATATGCCCTTGTTGATAGAGCGATAGACCTTGCGATTTATCCATGAGATTAAACCGACAATCTATAACAACAATTGCTTTGCCTAATTGGGCTTGTAGTTCAGCGGCAGATATAAGAGAGGGATGCATAAATTCATTTTAATTATTGGTTGAATAATGCGCCGATCTTGTCACTATTCAGGCCTGCTGTGAAGCATAAAATAACCAAGGTGAGTGTTTTTTTAACATATTATGAGGTTTTGTAATTACTTATTTGCCCAGGCTTCCGGTTCTTTGCCTTCTAACTGATAGGCAAAGGCGATGATATAGGCAACGGCCAGATAAAGAGTTTCGGGGATTTCATCGCCCAGCTCTAATTGCACCAGCAGCTCTACCAAAGCACTGTTGTCGCATAGTGGGACGCCATGTTCTTGTGCAATCGCCATAATATTTTCAGCCACTGCACCTGTACCTTTGGCGGTAACCATAGGCGTACTTTTGCCGTCGTAAAATAGGGCAACGGCTTTTTGGAGTTTGTGGTCTGTTGTCATTCTTGTTGTCAGGTTGAAATATCGATTAATGAATAGCTGAGTGCCATAGGCTTTTCGGGTGGCATACCGCGCATACACTGCAAATACTTTACTTCAATGCCTTCGCTTTCCAATTGTTTGCGCAAGCCTTCAATATGATCGCGCACTTCGCCAAAGGTTTTTTCTCGTACCGCCCAGAGTGTTGCGCTGACTTGAGTGTTCACTATGGCAAGTTGTGCGCAAAATTCGCCCAGTGTGGGTAAGTCAAAACGCAAAGTCACCGACCATTGTTTTATTTTGTTAGTGTTTTTATTGGTTTCAGATTTGTTTTTTTCATCCACCCATTCACGGTCAATGCGCATATGCAAATGGTGCACGTCATTGTGTTGTTTTACTGGAATTTCTGTTTGCCATGAAGCATTGGGTGTAGTGCTTTCTTTAGTTTCTAGTTCGTGATTAATGCTATGCAATTGTTGTAATTGAATTTTGGCGAGGCTATGCACGCTGTGCTGTTGTAATAAAACCAGTAATTGCGTGCGCAGTTCTTTGTCAGATAATTCTTTTACCGGTTTATTCATAAGTTGCTGGACAAACATACCGAGGGTTTGGGCTATATCGAATTTGGCGCTGAGCGGATTTGTAATAGCAGTGCCAATGGGGTGGAATAGGGCGGGGGTGCTTAAAGTCTGCAATAATTTAATCGTCTGCTCAGTTGAGAGAGGTTTCTTATCACCGTTTAACTCCTGAGAGACTCGGCTGAGCAGCGTGAGCAGTGATCCTTTTAAATCCTGCGTGTAAGTAGTATTTAAAGAGGCTTTTGTGCTGTCGGTTTTGTTGTCGCTATTCTTTTGCAAACTGTCATTAAGTTTGGTTTCAAAAAATACCCCGGAATTTTTAAGTATTTGTGCAAGTACTTTAGGTTGCGTTAATTGTTCGGGTGAGCGGATTTTCTCTGCGATACTTTTTAATGCCTGTTCAACACTGGGTGACAACAATAGTTGTTTACTACTTGCAGGTAATTGTTGCAGTTGATGAATCGCCGAAAACAATAGATTGGGAGCATCTCGGTGTGGTAAAAGATGGCGTAGATTTTCACTGACTATATTTTTAGCGGCTAGTGTTTCTGGGCTGGTGTTTTTATTGCTGCTGTGGCTTGTATATGTTAGCGATAGGTCATTGTTACTGTAATTGATCGCTTTACCTAAAGCTGCCGTTTTGGTATTTGAATCTGATGCTGCAATCTCATTTTCAAGTGGTAAATTGTTAGCTCCCGAAGTGGCTAAGATGTTTTTAATTTGGCTTGTTAAGTTAGCTAGTGGCATTGATTGTGATTTGTTGGCTAGATCGGTAGTTGCTGCTTTTAATAATTCATTGAGCGCTGCAGTATTTTTCAATAAGCTTTTATCACTCGTATCTTCTGCCGTTGTAAGATTCTTGGCCAATAGTGTCGCACTTGTGTCTGTTGCCAATGGGCTTTTGGTTGGGGTTGTTGAGTTTGCTGTTTGTGTTGTTAGTGTTTTGTTGGCTAATTCGGTAATTGCCGCTTTCAATAGCGAATTTAAAGTTGCTGCATTTTTAGTTGTATCTGCTTCATTTTTAGTTGTATTTATAGTCGCATTTGTAGGTGTATTTGTTGTTGGCGCTAAAGATGTTTCAGGTGTTGCGCTGGGTACTACTGTTTTAGTCGATAATGGTTGTGCAGGCGTGGTTAAATCCAGCAACACTAATTTTTGCGGGCTTTGCAATTGCACGGGAACGCCTTGCCCTGCGACCAAAGGTCTATCGCTATAGGTTAAGAGTGGGCGATTATTAACCACCAAATTAATCCACTTTAATTCTGGTGATTGAATCAGGTTTTGTTGTTGCACTAAACGTGCGACTTCAGCTTTGGCTGTAGGTGTTAAATTATTAGTTGCTTGCTGCTTGATTTGCGCCAACGCGGCGGCAGTTTGTTTGAGTAATTCTGCGCGCTCGGGCGCGGTAACCGCCTCAGTAGAAGCGATAGTGGCTATGACTGTTTTTCCCAATACCAAATTCAATACACGGCTCAGCGCAACCAGCTGTTCGGTGTTTTTTTGCTCTAGCCCCTTTATTAGGGCCTGAGGAATATTGGTAATGTCCATTCGTTTAACGACTCGTTTGCAGTTCTTTTAATCTTAGTGGATTAATAACACGTGAAAGACCTAGGGGCTGCGGCTATAATCGCCCAGCAAAAAAACGTGCGCCGCTTTGATTGTTAAGAATGTACTTAGGCTATCAAAAGGCTCTTTGATTATAGCGACCTCTGGGTGTAAATCCTGAGTTCTTCTGACATTCAGTTTGGAATATCCCTTTGACAGCGGCACCTGCTCTTCTTGAATTGCGTAATTTGGCCTGTGAGCGCGACGAACGTTATCTGTTCGCGCAGCTTAATGCCAACTTTTATGCCGGGCAGGTGGTGCAGATTTTAGGTCCTAACGGTAGCGGCAAAACCACCTTGTTGCGCATCTTGGCTGGTGTTTCTAAGGATTTTTATGGTGATATTTTCTGGCAGTCGCAGCCTTTAAAAGATACTGCTTGGGAATATGCTAACGATTTACTTTATCTTGGCCATTTACCTGGCATCAAAAAATCCCTCACCCCTTTTGAGAATTTGCGCTGGTACGCGGCGGTTCAAGGTGGCGTAGCGGATGCCGATTTGATCAAAGCGCTCGCTCAGGTTCAGTTGGCTGGTTATGAAAATACGCCCTGTTATAGGCTATCCGCCGGCCAATTGCGCCGCGTGGCTTTGGCGCGTTTAGCTTTCAGTCGCGCCAAAGTGTGGGTTTTAGATGAGCCTTTTACTGCGCTCGATAAATCTGGAGTTGCCGAACTTGAGGCTAAATTGATTGCACATGCAGCGGCGGGCGGCTTGGTGTTAGTAACGTCTCACCAAGATATAAATGTACCTAATCTACAGTTGCTTAATCTGCTGGATTTCCCCGTTGATGCTCAATTGCTAAATAGTCATGAGGATGCCGCTTATGGCTAATTTATCCTCGTTCGCTTCTTCATTATTTTGGGCAACCTTTAAGCGCGACCTGATTTTGGCCTTTCGTCACAAGGGCGATATGGTTAATCCGTTGGTGTTTTTTCTCATCGCCATCACCATGATTCCCTTGGCGCTCGGGCCAGAAAAAGCAGTTTTAATGCGCATCGCCCCCGGTATTATTTGGGTGATGGCGCTACTTGCAACCTTATTATCCCTCGATAGTCTATTTCGTAGTGATTTCGATGACGGCTCTCTCGAGCAATTATTGATCGCTCCTTATCCGCTCGCCTTGAGCGTTTTCGCCAAAATTTTGGTGCATTGGCTGGCGACTGGATTGCCTTTAACCTTGATGGCTCCTTTGCTGGGTGTGATGCTGTCGCTACCCGCCAATGCCTTTGCAGCCTTATGTTATTCTCTCTTGCTCGGCACGGCAGCAATGAGTTTAATAGGTGCGGTGGGTGCCGCCTTAACAGTGAGTTTGCGTAAGGGTGGGGTGTTAATTTCCCTTATCGTTATGCCGCTCTATATCCCTATATTAATTTTTGGTGCCAGCGCGGTGCAAACTGCAGCGCTGGGTGAGGCGTATAACATGCAACTTGCGGTACTCGGTGCAGGTTTAGCAATCGCCTTATTATTGGCCCCGCTAGCAGCAGCCGGTGCCCTGCGAGTGAGTGTGAACGCTTAGAGGTTGTTATGAATTGGCAGTGGTTGCATCGATTAGGTTCGCCGCGTTGGTTTTACGAAAAAACCAACGCATGGTTGCCTTGGCTTATGGTTTGCGCCTGGGGCTTACTCTTAGTGGGTGGTATTTGGGGCTTGGGGTTTGCGCCTGAAGATGCCAAGCAGCGCAATAGCTATCGCATCCTTTATATCCATGCACCAGTCGCGTTTATCTCTATGAGCTGTTATTACATCATGGCGATTTCCGGTGCGGTGGGTTTAATCTGGAAAATGAAGCTGCCTTTTATGGTGATGAAAGCCGCTGCACCGATTGGCTTGGGATTAACTATTGTTGTCTTGGCGACGGGTTCTATTTGGGGTAAGCCCACTTGGGGTACTTGGTGGGAGTGGGATGCGCGTTTAACGTCTTATTTAATTTTATCTTTCCTGTACCTTGGTGTTATCGCACTACAGCAGGCATTTCAAAATCGCGATACGGCGGATAAAGCCAGTGCGATTTTGGCGTTGGTAGGTACGGTCAATATTCCTATCATCTACAAATCGGTAGATTGGTGGTACACGTTGCATCAGCCAGCCACCTTGAAAATCGTAGGAAAGTCTACGATTGATCCTTCAATGCTCTATCCCTTATTTGTGATGATTGTTGGCTTCTATGTGTTTTTTACCTTGGTGTTGATTTTACATACGCGCACTGAAATTTTGCGCCGCGAAAGCCGTTCGCAATGGGTTAAAGACTTGGTTTTAGGTAAGAGTAATACTAAGGGCGAGGGTGCAGAATCGTGAAATTTCAATTTGATTCGCTAGACGCGTTTATTCATATGGGTGGCCACGGTGTATATGTGTGGACATGCTATGCGCTTGTGTATGCCATTTTGATTTTTTTAACGGTTAGCCCGCTGATTCAGAAGAAAAACTTTTTGAAGCAGCAGAAAAAATGGCAGCAGTTACAGAAAGATTCCAGCAGTTCTTAATGATTTAACACTAACCCAATTCGCAGCTTAAGGTGATACTTGCGAGACCGTCGGCAGCATGGATGCTGACGTCGAGCCTACAAGGATGTACTTGCGGCGTGTCTCGTAAGTATTACCTTAAGTTGCAGCACTATATCTTTTTTATAGAAACCTACTTATGCATCCAGTTCGTAAACAACGCTTAATTCTCGTTATCGCTGGTGTGGTATTTACCAGTATTGCCGTGGGTTTAATGACCTACGCCATGCGTGAAAATATCAACCTGTTTTATCCACCCAGCAAAATTGTTTCGGGTGAAGCACCACACAATCGCAATATTCGCGGTGGTGGCTGCGTGAAGCCAGGCAGTGTGGTGCGTGCCACCGATAACCTCGATATCAAATTTATTCTCACCGATGGTGTTGCTGATTTACCGGTTAGGTTCTCAGGAATTCTGCCTGACCTATTCGCTGAAGGCGAAGCGGCAGTTGTTAACGGAAAAGTAGATGACAAAGGCGTGTTCAATGCAGAACAAGTTTTGGCAAAACACGATGAAAACTATACGCCCCCCGAAGTTGCCAGTATTAAAAATTCAGGCGATCACAAAAATGATCAAGCCGTGTGTAAGGGGATGAATTATGGGGCCTAATATTATGGTGCCTGAGCTAGGGCATTTTGCACTGATTGTTGCTTTCTCTTTAAGCCTCGCCTTATTTGTATTGCCTGCGCTAGGCGCACATTATGGCAACCAATTGTTAATGCACACAGGTCGCTCTTTGTCGGCGGGTCTTTTTGTGTTTGTGTGCATTGCATTTATTTGTTTGTCTTATGCATTTGCTAACGATGACTTCTCCGTTAAATATGTTGCTAGTAATTCAAACACAATGCTGCCTTATTATTACAAGCTCTGTGCCGTGTGGGGCGGGCACGAAGGGTCGCTTTTGCTGTGGGTCTTAATGCTTGCAGGTTGGACTTTTGCTGTAGCTATTTTTAGTAAATCACTTCCGCTTGATATGCAGGCGCGTGTGTTGTCGATCTTGGGATTTGTGGCAATCGGCTTTTTATCGTTTATGTTGCTTACTTCGAATCCTTTCGATCGTATCTTGCCGATTCCTCCACAAGACGGCGGCGATTTAAATCCCGCGTTGCAAGATTTCGGTTTTATTATTCATCCCCCAATGTTGTATATGGGCTATGTGGGTTTTAGTGTTGTCTTTGCATTTGCAATTGCTGCGCTATTAACCGGCCGTTTAGATAGTGCATGGGCGCGCTGGTCTCGCCCTTGGGCCACTATGGCGTGGGGTTTTTTAACAGTAGGTAAAGCGCTCGGCAGCTGGTGGGCCTATTACGAATTAGGTTGGGGCGGTTGGTGGGCTTGGGATCCCGTTGAAAATGCATCCTTTATGCCGTGGATTGTAGGTACCGCATTAATTCATTCGCTCGCGGTGACTGAAAAGCGCAGTCTATTTAAAAATTGGACGATTCTGCTCGCAATTTTTACTTTCTCGTTAAGTTTGCTCGGCACCTTTATTGTTCGTTCGGGCTTATTAACATCGGTACATGCTTTCGCGTCTGATCCTGAACGCGGGATTTTTATTCTGGGCTTTTTGTTAGTGGTGGTTGGCGGTTCGCTCACGCTCTTTGCATTTCGTGCACCTGTAGTGAAAAGTGAAATTGGTTTTGGTTGGTTGTCTCGTGAAACCTTGTTAGTGGGTAACAATATTATTTTATGTATTACAATGCTCACCGTGTTGTTGGGTACGCTTTACCCAATGATTGCAGACGCCATGGGCTGGGGAAAAATTTCAGTGGGCCCGCCATACTTTAATTTTTTCTTCGTGCCGTTAATGGGGTTGCTCTGCTTAATTATGGCGTTTGGTCCGTTCGCAAATTGGAAGCGCACGAGCCCACAGCAGTTATTACATTTACTGTGGAAGCCTTGGGTGTTGAGCTTAGTTGTGGCAGCAATTTTTCCTTGGTTGTATGGCGATGAATATAAATTTTCTGCTGCGATTGCCGTATTTATTGCAAGCTGGATAGCCTTAGCTTTAGTGGCGGATTTTATTCATCGCCTACGCAACGCAGACTCTTTTGTTTCGGGTGCAAAAAAGCTGAGTTTGAGTTACTACGCGATGGTAATTGCGCACTTGGGTATTGCGGTTGCTGTGATCGGTGTTTCATTGACCAGCATTTACAGCATAGAGCGCGATGTGCGAATGCAAGAGCATCAAACTGTAAATGTACTGAATTATGAATTCACTATGCAGTCGCTGCAAAAAGTTAAAGGCCCTAATTATATTGCAGATGAAGCCTTAATTAGCGTGATACAAGATGGAGAGCATATCGCGGACATGAAACCCCAAAAACGCCGCTACTATGCGCGCGGTAGTGTCATGACCGAGGTTGCGCTTGACGTAACTTTATTTCGCGATCTTTATGTCGCTATGGGCGAGCCTATCGATGAAAAAGCTTGGGCTATGCGCGTTCATATCAGGCCCTTTGTACGTTGGATTTGGTTGGGCGCTTTAATGATGGCCTTTGGTGCCTGTTTGGCAGTTATGGATAAGCGCTATCGTAAACACCCAGTAAAAATCGAACAGAAGCAAACTCCTGTTGCTTCTCCTAAAATTGTTGTTCATGAAAAGGTCGTTGCTCATGAATAAGCAGCGTGTTTTATTATTTATTCCGTTAGTAGTGTTTGCTGTACTGGCCGCATTTTTTTGGCGCGGCCTTTCACTAGACCCCAATAAAATGCCTTCAGCCTTGTTAAATAAACCTGTGCCGCAATTTTCCTTGCCGAGGTTAGAAAATCCACAAGAGCTGCGCACTCAAACCTTACTCCAAGGTCAGACGAGCTTACTGAATGTATGGGCGACCTGGTGTGTGGTCTGTCTCGATGAGCATAAATTTTTGAATAAATTAAAACAGCAAGGCGTGCATATCATTGGTATTGACTACAAGGATAATCTGCAAGATGGGCAACGCTGGATTGCAGAGTTGGGTAACCCCTATGCCGACATAATATTCGATGAGGATGGGCGCTTAGGTATGGATTTGGGAGTATTCGCAGCGCCAGAAACCTATGTAGTCGATAAGCATGGCATTATCCGCTACAAATATATCGGTGATGTAAATCAGAAAGTGTGGGACGAAACAATTAAGCCGATTTTCGACAGTTTGTAATATGTACTTTTCTCCGACGCAGGGATGCATCGACCTTCCTTGATCTCCATCAAATCTAACTACTGTTACATCTCCTAGACTGCAAGTGTTCAATACCTGAGGAGGTTATTATGTATATAGATACGGTAGTTGCGTCTGGCTTAATCATTGTTGCCTTGGTATGTGTAATGGCAACTTACATAGGTGTTTTTGCTTATAAGCACATCAAGCAAGATATTGCAGCGTCTGACAAGAAGGGCGCTCAGAAATAAGACTAAGCTAAAAAAAGGCGAAAAAAAGCCCCAGATGTGGGGCTTTTTTATGTCGGCTTACTGATGGGTTCAATAGGCCTAAAATAGTGGCGGACCGGACGGGGCTCGAACCCGCG
>SYDJ01000083.1 GCA_005801205.1 Gammaproteobacteria bacterium | reverse complement strand
GTTAAGAGCGAAGCTTTACTCGAACAGATTGAGCAGTTACAGGCTAAGGCACTCGTAAGTTCTGCTTCCATTTCAAATTTAATATTGCCGCAATGGCAGCTACCGGTGTACTTCATGATGATTCCTTTATATTGTTTTCAACATGTATGTATAGATGTAGGATCACTCTTCATCTGGAATTTCTGGTTCAACTAACTGGGCCAAAAGTGTTAGAGATTCCTGCCAACCCAAGTAACAAAACTCGGCAGGAATAACATCGGGAATTCCCGACTGCACAATCTTTAATTCGGTGCCGCAGAGCACGGGGGTCAGCTCAACTACCACCTGCATTTCACCCGGTAAATTGGGGTCATCAAATTGATTCTTGTAGCGAATCAGTTCACTAGGCTTTAACTCAACATAGGTTGCGCTAAAACTATGACTTTTTTGGGAGCCAAAATTAGTAAACGACATGCGATAGCCGCCACCAACGCTCGCATCCATCTGATGCATCTTCGCGGTAAACCCGTGGGGCGGAAGCCATTTAACCAAGGCATCTGAATCGAGAAAGGCACGGTACACCCGGTCTGGCGTTGCGCGCAGCACGCGGTGAAGATGAACGGAGTTGGTCATAGCAGCATCCTTATATATCAGAGATTAAATGGGAGTTAGTGTCTAGCACTTGCTAGCCAGAATGATTGTTACTGAATAGTCGAACCATACAACGAGAAATCGACAAACTTAATTATTATTTTTTAAAAAATGGAAAAAATTGCTTACACGAGCGGAAATCACCTAAAGAGAAGCAAGCTTGCCAACTAAAAACCTGCGTTCAGGCTCTTGTTGGGTAAGCCTTAGCGATTGTTCATAGGCGAGCTTAGCTAAATCCACCTGCCCTAACTGGCGATAAAATTCAGCGCGGGCGGCATGTAATAAGTAATAGTCCTGTAATTCACCGCGTGCGTTTATGGCTTCGATAACCTGCAGACCAGCACCGGCACCATCACGCATGGATAAAGCGACAGCGCGGTTTAACTCCACAACCGGCGACGGACTTAAGCGCATGAGTAAATCATAGAGTCCCACAATTTCAGCCCAATCGGTTTCGGCATAGCTAGGCGCCTCCGCATGCACTGCAGCAATAGCGGCCTGTACAGAATAAACGCCAAAGCCGCCCATGCTCAAAGCACGTTGAATTAATTGCGAAGCTTCAGCAAGCTGCTGGTGATTCCATAAACGGCGATCCTGATGCTCAAGGGTAATTAAATCGCCCTGCTCATTGGTACGCGCAAAACTGCGCGACTCTTGTACCAACATTAGCCCCAACAAACCCATTACTTCTGCCTGCGGAATTAGCGCTAACAATAATCGCCCAAGCCGAATCGCTTCCTGTGTGAGATGCTGACGCGTGAGCGTTTCACCGGAGGATGCGGAATAACCTTCGTTAAACAGTAAATAGAGCGTGTGCAACACCGAAGCGAGCCGCTCAGGAAATTCATAAGGTGCTGGAATTTCATAGGGAATGGCCGCATCGCGAATTTTATTTTTTGCACGCACAATTCGCTGGGCAATGGTTGAAGGCGTAGCTAAAAATGCGCGTGCGATTTCTTCTGTGGTTAAACCACACACTTCGCGCAGTGTTAACGCAAGTTGGGCCTCACTAGAAAGACTTGGGTGACAACAGGTAAAAATTAATTTTAATTGATCATCTTCAATGGAGTCATTTAACCAATCCTCGCTATCGCTCACCGAAGATTCAAGTTCTAGCGCAATACCCGCAAGAGATTTATTAAACAACGCGCGGCGGCGCAAGTGGTCTATAGCTTTGAATCGCCCAGCTGAAACCAACCATGCACGAGGATTATGTGGAACACCTTCAGTTGGCCACTGCGCCAAGGCGGCGATAAAAGCATCGTGCAGCGCCTCTTCTGCCAAATCAAAATCACGCAGCAAACGAATTAAGGTTGCTAATACGCTGCGAGATTCTTGATGATAAATCTCATTGATAGTCGCATTTATAGCGTGGCTAGTATTCAACATTATTCCCTACAATTAACTAGGCTTCTGGAGTATCCGTATCCACCTGCCCCTTCTCTATTCCTGCGCGCGCCAAGCTTGCAAGTAACTGATAGCGACTGCGAAATTCATCCAATTGCAACTCGTCTAACTCTTCTAAATCTAACAAAATATTGTGCGCACCTTGAGTGACACGAATCAATTCATCTAACTTAACTTGAATAGCTTCGGTATCGCGATTTTGTGTGCTTTGAATTAAAAACACCATCAAGAATGTAATGATTGTTGTAGCTGTGTTAATCACCAATTGCCAAGTATCGCTAAAATCAAACAAGGGGCCAGTAATTATCCATAGTAATATAGTGAAAACTGCACACACAAATACAATAGGACGACCACAAAAGCGTGATACTTACTTGGCAAAACTTGAATACCAATTTGTGACTTTCATAGCTAGGTTATCTCAATTAGGCAATCTGGTTTCATGACTAGTCTTTACTGTACCCTAACTTACCAAAATGGGTATAGCGAAAACCTCTAGCGTATTTCAACCCAAAACCAAGGGCGCGATCGAAACCTATATGAGCAATCCAAATAATAGCGAGCTGGTTAGCGATAGGTGATGAGACAAAAAAGCCATAGGCAAACAACATCAGCGGCAGAATATAGGAATGCATGATGTTGTAGGCAATTGCCCCAACTTTAGGGCTGTGAAAATAAGCCAACCAAGATAAATCTGGAATAAAAAATACCAAAACAAAAAAGCCCCAAGGAAAGCCCATAAATTCATAGGCCATAAGCGAAAAAAGCAAAATAGCCACGCCTTCTAATCTTAAAATCCACCGCAAATTACCGGTGACGACACCATTCTCAATCTTACTCATTTCTCATTCCTACACTTATCATTAAGGCCAACATTAAGGTTTATCTTGCATTGCCAATTTACGTTTTGTTAAGGCGGTAGCTTCATGTTCAAGTGGGTTTTCTGGCCAAGGATGACGGGGATATTTACCACGCATTTCTTTGCGTACATCCGCATAGGCCTGCTGCCAAAAGGTTTGTAAATTCATCGTGATCGCCAAGGGGCTACCATTGGGCGATAACAAATGAATTTTTAGCGGCAATTTACCGCCCGCTAATTGCAATTGCTCGCAGCCAAAAAACTCCTGCAATTTCGCCGACACTTGCGGCACACCTTCTGCAGAAAACTCTACAGTAACATGGCGACCACTGGGCAATTCAATTTTTTCGGGTAAACACTGCGCAATGGCTTGGCAGTTATCGTAACCGAGATAAAACTCCAAAGCGCTTAGCCAAGGCAATTGATCAAGCTTGGTGTGCTCCGTTAAAAACGGCAAGAGCCATTGTTCGAGTGAATCGGTTAAACCTGCATCATCTAACCTAGGCAAATTTAAAAGCGCCTGCGTCTGAATAAATCGCGCACGCTGCAATAGTCGCTCGGCATTAGCGCTCCAGTGCATCTGCATTAAACCTTTCTCAGCAATTTTTTCGCGAATAAGATTTAACAACAAACCCGCCACTTGCAGCGACTCAACTGCCTTGAATTCTTCGCTGATCAGCACGCCGCCCATTCGCCATTGCGTGTGAGTTTGCCAGCCATTATTTTTATGAATCAATTGCGTTTGCATTTGACTCAGTGCGCGCTGTTCATCTGCCGATAGATTTAACGCAACACCCACACCCGTATGACCTTTAGGTTTTGGATTGATGATTGGGAATAGTGCCCACTGGGAATTAAGTTTGGTTTGTGCATCCACACTAATCCCTGAGTTTAATCTATAGCGCCCAGAATCCTGTTGATAGCCAATGCGGTCGCTGTAAGCGCGCGCCAAACGGTTGGCATTAATGCTGTCGGTGTTTTCAATTTTCAATTGCAGTTTTTGCAGCCAACGTTTTTGTTGCTGCTGCCATTGGCGATTGCGTTGTAACTCTTGCGCCGCTAGTTGCAGCACATCATCAAGATCAGTTTCAGTCGTGATATCGAAATGCAATGTTAAGGCCAAGAGCATTTCAGATTCAGTAATCGTTTTCTCCTGCGCCAATAGAAATGCAGCAATACGTGGATGAGTCCCCAGCGCACTCACCGTTTCACCCGCAGCGGTAATCTTTCTTGCAGCATCCAGCAGGTTCATTTGCTGTAATTGTTGCTGTGCAAAATTTATGGCAAGTTTATTGGGCGCTTCTAACCATTCCAAGGCATCCGCTGGGCTACCCCAATGCGCCAAGCGCAGTGTCAGCGGTAAATAATCCGTAGCGCGAATTTCCGGTAAATCTGCAGCCGCGAGCGGTTGATCTTGCGACCACAAACGAATGCAATGCCCTGCCTGCACACGCCCGGCACGACCACGGCGCTGATCTGCGCTGGCTTGGCTAATGCGCGACAAACGCAAGCGTGTTAAACCCGTGCGCTGTTCATAATCGGGGCGGCGCACTAAACCAGAATCAATAACGAGCGTGACATCTGCAATCGTCAGCGATGTTTCTGCAATATTGGTAGAGAGAATAATACGCGCGCCCGATGCCGAACTTAACGCGCGTTTTTGCTCCGCAGGCGGAACACGGCTATGCAAACGAAACACAGCTTGATTCGGATAGCGCGTTTGAATGGCTTGCGCACATTTTTCAATTTCACTCCAGCCCGCTAAAAAAACCAGCGTGGTAGTTGTTTGCCATTCAGGGTGCGATGCCAGCGCACGCATAACATGGTCTTCAATTTTTTCCGGATAAGGTGTATTAGTTTTTGCGGGCAAAAAAATCGTAGTCACCGGAAAACAGCGACCCGGTGCAAACAAACGTTGCGGCATTTGCTGTTGCAATTGGGGGTCTGGCGTTGCGCTCATTAAAATAAGTTGTAAATCATCGCGCAGAATTTGCACTTCTTGTAGCCACGCCCAAGCGGTATCTTGATTGACTGAACGCTCGTGAATTTCATCCAAGATAACGCATGCAATGTTATCGAGCGTTGGGTCTTGCAATAAATGCTGTAGCAAAATACCGGGAGTCATTACCAATAAGCGCGTTGCATCGCTCACACAATTATCGTACGGCACTTGGTAGCCTACGGTTTTTCCCACCTCATCGCCAATTAAATCAGCTAATCGCTGTGCGAGTGACTGCACCGCCAAAACTCGCGGCTGCACGAGAATTATTTTTTGATTCGCTGCAATTTTATGGAGCGTCCACAAGGGCGCAAGCGTAGATTTACCTGCACCGGGCTCTGCTTCTAGCAATAGAGCGCTGTTATTAAGAGTCCCGTTATGAAGTGCGCGGAAAAAATCATCGCGCAATTCCGTTAGAGGGTATTGCGGTAAGCTTGCTAAAAATTGTGGGGATGTTAAATCGTGATTCACAAAGCCTCTTTGTATTCTGGAAATCTAGTAACAGTAATTATATTCACCGCCATAATCGAACATAGGTAAAGATTAACATTTAATAGGGAGTCGTCATCCCCGCAGGGGATCCAGTGGCTTTGCTTTTTTTGAAAGTCGCTGGATCCCCTGCGGGGATGACGACTCCCTTTTAGATTAAATTTATCGTAAAAATCATCGAGTAAGAATTGCTCTCTTCACCACTAACGAATTAAAACTCATACCCAAACCTAACACCCGCCGACAAATTTCTACCGCTGGCAGATTCAAAACTGCGGCCATTAGTTTGGTTCACAATCACTGAGCCTACATGATTTTCATCCGTAAGGTTGGCGAGTTTTATCCACCAATCCGCCTGCACACCTAAATCAATTTTGCCTGACGCAGAAAAATCCAGCGTGTCATAGGCCGGTGCGTTAATTTGGTTGTTATCGCTCGCGGCCACTTGCGCGCGATGCACCGAGCTCAAACCAAACTTCAATAACTCATTAGCAAACGGTGACAAATTAAGTTGCGCGTAATGATTGAGTTTTGCGATGCCCGGCAGCTGCAGTGATTTAAATTGGCCTTGGGTATAAGTGGCATCCAAATAAT
This sequence comes from Gammaproteobacteria bacterium, assembly GCA_005801205.1. GTDB lineage: Bacteria > Pseudomonadota > Gammaproteobacteria > Pseudomonadales > Cellvibrionaceae > Cellvibrio. Next base: position 11,647 of record SYDJ01000083.1, on the reverse strand, counting down.
TCAGCGCAATGCGCGCATCAAAATGTTCAGTTAATTGATAGGTGCCATTAAACTCAACACCTTTGCGCTCAGTGCCCGCAGCATTCAAATAGGTGGTGCGTCCATTAATGGATTGATCAACCACCAACTCATCGCGGGTTTCAATATTGAATGCAGTCAATGTCAAAGCGAAATCTTTGTGTTGATAATCCATGCCAATTTCTTGCTGACGATTTGCGGCGGCATCCAAACTATTATTAAAACCTTTATCGCCATTGGTGTAAGCCATTTCGGTAAGCGTTGGTGTTTCAAAGCCATTACCTACAGCCGCATGCACAGAAAAACTGTCATTAATTTGATAGCGCGTCGATAAAGTTTGTGAACTGCGATTAAAGGTTTTATCGCCGCTGTCATCCGCATTTTTAGTGGGAATAATAAAATAATCATCCACCTGTAAAGCGATATGCGATTGGCGCACACCTAACAACCATCGCCACTGCGGAGTCGCCTGCCATTGCAAGAGCGCATAAGCATCACGGTTATCGGCTTGGCCTAGTTCATTGCGACGCAAATCACCCGCAACGCCCGCGTCATTCACAAAACCTTTGCGCGCGTCATTCATAGCGGACCATTCGCCACCCAGCGTAAAACTCATTGCCTGTTTTGCAAGATTAAAGTCCCAGGTGTAGTTACCATTGCCGCCGCTAAATTGGCGACTTAAATCCACCACGCCGCCAGAGTTCGCTAATGCATCGCCGCGCTGCGCAAGAAATTGTTGAATGCCGCGCTCGCCCTGCCAGAGGGCAATTTGCCAGCGCTCATCGCCCTGTTCCTGCCGCAAACTGAATGCATGTTGTTGATGCGAAATGGATTTACGCGTATTAAAAAAATCAGCGCTGCTATTCATTTGATAAGGATCAGCCAGCCATTGCAGTTGAGTTAAACCCAACGGATCTTGCAGCAGCGGTGCATCTTCTTTATCAAACCTGTATTGCGTTTGCACGCCGTTATCCAACGTGTAGTAAACCTGCGCGCCCAATTGCTCGCGCTCGGCGCTGGCATGAGGGCGATTGCCATCGGCATTGAGTTTACTCGCTTGAATGCGCACGCCTAAGTTTGCATCGCGGAATTCACCTAATGCATGATAGCGCGCAAGGCCATCTTCATCGGCTGTTGTATCTACAGCAACTCGATTAGCTTGCGGCGCAGAGGTTTGCAGGTTAATCACTCCGCCCGCACCATTGCCATAAAGTGCGGCCACCGACCCGGTCAGCACACTGATTTTAGTGACGCCATCCAGAACCGCGCCAGAAAACTGGCCTTGGCCATCGGGCATACTGAGGGGAATGCCGTCAATGTGCAGATCTAAACCGCGTACACCAAAGGCCGAGCGAGCGCCAAAACCACGTAGGGTAATGTGAGTATCTTGGGCGTAATTTGAGCGGCTATCGGCCTGCACACCATTTATGCCCTGCAGGATTTCAGCGGCATCGGCACGGCTGCCGGGCTGGAGCTCAGTCACATCTAACAACTGCGCTCCCACGGCGGAGTCATTGGCACGCTCACCCGTTACAACCAACGTTTCTATGCCCGTTTGGGCTTGAGCGGCACAGGCTAAAACACTTAAAAAGCCAAAATAGTTCGCCACGGTCTTCATACCAAAAACTCTACGCTCAACAATGGTCGCGATCCTAACCTATCGGAATCATTAGCTCATGCTGTTTTTTAGATCAAAACAAATCTAGCGGTTATTTATTGAGTTCTATACTCAATGAAACACAACATGAGCAGCCCGCCTCAATGACTCACTCTTTCGATAAAGACATCCAACTCTTGCAGCGCCAATTCCTTGAGAGCCTGCCACAAAAAGCCCACCAACTGGAGGATCTCTGGCATCACCTACGCTACCTGCGCTGGAGCGAAAAAGGCTTTAAAACCTTTCAGCAATTGGCCCACCGCTTGGTTGGCTCTGGTGCCAGCTTTGGTCTTCCGGAGGTCAGCCAAACCGCACAATTGCTCGACCAGTATTTAATGGATTACCAAGAACTTGGCCAGCCCATGGGTGGCATTGAGTTTGAGATGATCGACCAAATGGTGAATGCACTTGGCCGTACTCTCACCCATGTGAATGAAGCAACTAACTTAAGTGATATCGCTATACCTACCAGCACAGGCGAAGGTAAAACTATTTTTTTAGTGGAGGCCGATCATTCCTTATCTGCTTTGATGATTGTGTATTTGCGCCAAGCAGGTTTTAGCGTGCATCACTTTGATTCTTCAGCAGCCTGCATTCAACAATTAAGCATACAGTCGCCCCATGCCGTATTAATTGACCCCAATTTTATGAGCGATGGCAGTTTAGGTTTTGACGCTATCAATCACATTAAAACGCGTATTGAGCAAGATGTACCCATTATCTTTTTATCTGCACGTACCGATATGCATACTCGCCTGCGCGCCTTACGCGCTGGTTGCACTACCTACATCACCAAGCCAATTGATTTTTCTATTTTGGTAAACACCTTAATTCACACCATAAAAGCCAGTGAGATCACCCACAAGGTTATGATTGTGGATGACGAAGATTTAGTGGCGAGTTATCACGCCGAAATTTTACGTCATGCCGGTATGGAGGTTATTTGCATCTCTAACCCCATGCAAAGTTTGCAGCGCGCCGCCGAATTCAAGCCAGATTTAGTGGTGTTGGATATGCATATGCCAGAGATTAACGGCATAGAGTTGGCGACGCTGTTGCGTCAGCACGAACAGTTTTTATTATTGCCGATTATTTTTGTGACCGCTGATACCTCTGTTCGCTTGCGTCAATCCATTGAGAGCATTGGCGTAAACGCCGTGCTTACCAAACCCGTGGATATGGGTGCCTTGGTTAATGCCTGTGAGCGCGCGATTACCGATACCTTTGCATTAAAACATCGCATTGAATCCATTACCCAACGCGCGCAACATCATCAGCAAATTACCCGCAGTTATTTTTTTGCAGCAATTGATAATGAACTTCAAGAAGATCATTCACACCAAACGCCCACCGCACTTTATTACGCGGGCTTAGATTTAGAAGAAAGCTTTTACAGCGCATATGGCCCCGCTGGCTCCGCCCAATTGCACGAGCAATTTTGTGAGCGTTTGGCCCATATTGTTGGCAGCGAAGAACAGTGGTCAGACCTTGCAAATTTTGTTGCCTGCGTATTGGTTGGTAAACGCAGCCGTGCGCAACATCAGCTGCGCGCCGCACAAATTGCTGAGCAAATGTCCAACCACGTGTATTGCCTTGGAGAAGAAGTATTCGCGATCAATACCCATATTGGTGTTCACTATTTAGATACCGAATTGGGCGCAGCAAATTCAGCGCTCGCCAATGCCGAAAAAGCCTATGAGGTTGCTAAACAAGCCATTTCACCGTCTTCCCCTTCAATCGATTCTGGTACCACAAGCGCTCAGGAGATTAGCGATGATGAAATTGCTGCATCCACCTCTGGCATCAGCTTTAGCGATCACTTACCTGAAGAAAATTTACGCATTTGCTATCAACCCATGATCAGCCTTGAAAGCGATCATATTGAACATTACGAAGCGCTAGTACGCTGGCGCCTGAGCGATGATGAACTCATCCCCGCTGCAAAATTTTTGCACTACCTTAAACACTCCAGCATGCGGGTAGATTTAGACCGCTGGGTTTTACAGTCGGCGGTCACTGCAATTACTACCGATAATTACGCCCGTGAAAATGCCTGCCTGTTTATTCACTTATCGGACGAAACCCTCGCGCAAAAATCCTTTTTTTCATTTGCCGCTAATGTGTTGCGCAGCTCGCGTTTACGAGGTCAGCAACGCTTAATTTTTATCTTCGAGGAGCCATGGGTTGCGTTTCACCCGATTGATGCTGCCGCCACCATTAATGCATTACACAATATTGAATGCGGTGCGTGCTTGTCCCATGCGGGCACCAGCGAATCCAGCGCTGATATTATTGAAACACTTGGGTTTGATTATGTGCGCCTAGCACCCTCGCTCACCTCTCATCTAGTGAATGACAGCGAACATGAGCAGCGACTCGCACAACTAATAACCGCCGCCAAAAACTCTGGCGCTGACGTTATTGCGACTCACGTTGAGGATTCCAAAAACCTTTCCACCTTGTGGGTAAACGGCGTGCGTTTATTTCAGGGGTTCTTATTGCAATCGCCCGATCAATCCATTCAAACTCATAGAGATCTGGATATTATTAAGCAGTTTTTTGTGCCGAATAATTAGTTATCAGCACGTTATACCTCTAATAAAAACGGGCGCTGCAATAGCGCCCGTTTTTTTGTAACCCACTCAGCCTTAACTCACCTGTACTACAATTTTTCCACGTGCGCGACCACTTTCACTTTTTTCGTGAGCTTGGGCTATGTCTTTTAACGCGAACACACTGTCGATCACGATTTGAATTTTTCCTGCATCAATTAATTTAGCTAACTCAGTTAACTGCGCCGCACTTGGCTGAACAAAACAGAAGAAAGGTTTTACAGCATACTGCTCTGCAGTAGCGGCATCTGGTGTACCAACAATAGAGACTAAACGGCCACCGCGTTTTAACGTCTGCCAAGATTTTGCCAAGACCTCACCGCCAAGCGTATCAAAGACCACATCCAAATCGCGCAGCTGCGAAAAATCTTGTTGGGTGTAATCAATCACTTCATTTGCACCCAAACTTTTTAGCAGCTCCACATTGCGTGTTGAAGCTGTGGTGTAAACATAAGCGCCGCGCAGTTTCGCCAATTGAATTGCAAAAGTACCCACGCCACCCGCACCGGCATGAATCAATACGCGCTCGCCCTCTTGCACATTGGCCATCTCATATAAAGATTGCCATGCGGTCAGTGCCGTTAAAGGCACCGCAGCGGCTTGTTGCCAATTAATGGTTTCTGGCTTGCGCGCAATCTCGCTGGCGCGCACGGCGATATATTCAGCATAGGTGCCATCGCGGCTAATATCGGGTCGGCTGTAAACGGCTTCGCCGATTTTCCAGCCAGTGACATCTGCGCCGAGCGCAGTAATTTCGCCCGTAAAATCCCAACCCAAGGTCAGCGGTAACTTGTGCGCTAAAAAGCCTTGTAGATAGCCTTCACGCACTTTCCAATCCACAGGATTAACACTGGTCGCATGAATTTTTACCAGCACTTCGTCGGCATCAATAGTGGGCAAGGGTGCATCTTCGTAAGCTAAAGCCTCGCGGTTTCCGTAAGCGTGGATGCGTACAACTTTATGGCTGGTGGTCATGGTAAAACTCCTTAATGGTTCAATTGGCAATCAGTAAGCGCAGTCTAGGGGAAGCAGTTTCACTTGATTAGCCAAGCGATCCGAACTAGATTGTTTCCACAAAGGAAACAATAGGTGCCCGTATGTCCATCCCACTAGAGCGACTGCCCGGTTTAATTCTCTTCGCCCGAGTAGCCCAATACGGCAGTTTATCGGGCGCAGCCAAAAGCCTTGGCCTGAGCCGATCGGCCGTGAGCAAGCAATTAGCCAACTTTGAAGCGCAAATAGGCGCGCGCTTAATTCAGCGCACCACCCGCAAACTCGCACTCACCGAACTGGGCGAACAAATTCTGCGCGAGGCACAGCGAGTAGAAACTGCGCTCAATGCGGTGGAAAGCATTACCGATAACTTCCGCGAGCAAGTACGCGGCAAGCTGCGAATCTCCTGCTCAACATCTTTAGGGCGAGTGCTTTTGCTGCCCTTGTTAACCGAATTTTCGGCGCGCTACCCCGAGGTTGAATTGGAGTTAGGGTTGGAAGATCGCTTTGTGGATTTAGTGGCCGAACAAGTGGATGCCGCCATTCGCATTGGCCACCTGCCCGATTCATCCTTAATCGCACGCCGCTTGGGCGAACTTAACTGGCAAGTCACCGCTAGCCCTGCTTACATCGCCCTTCGTGGTGAGCCTCAAGTCCCCGCTGATCTCGCCCAACACGCTTGCTTGTATTACCGCAACAGCAGCCGCGCCATGAACAATTGGCCATTCATTTGCAGTGAGGATGGATCCAGTGAAACCGTTAAAGTGCAAGGCCCTCTCGCCATAAACGATGCCTGTGCCTTGGTGGATGCAGCAATCCGCGGCTTGGGGATTCTGCTGATTGATAAGGCATTGGTAGAAGAACCCATCGCAAAAGGTCAGCTAATTCCACTACTGAAAAACTACCCACCCGCGCCCGGTTTTCCGGTTTATGTTGTCTACCCAGCGCGCGATTATTTGCCTGCAAAAACTATCGCTTTTGTGGATTTTTTAATGGAATCACTCAAACCAAAACTCATCTAAAAAGCCGATTTTCTCGGCCTAAATTTGCCAATAAGTCCGTTTACTTATACTATTGCGGCTCATTTTGTGTTTTTTGCTTATAGATGAAACAAGATCTAGTGCAAAGCGCTCAGCGTAAAACACGCACAAACACAAAAGTCTCGACTTTTATTACTAGAAAGTCATTACAGTCTCTCGCAACAATTGGAGCTGTTTTTGTTTTAGCGCTGTGGTTAATTCCCTGCCTTTATAAACACCGAGCCAACTTTTTAGGCCCAGCTTTTATTAGCTAGGCGATGTATTTTTTATTTATTCATTTTTTTGATTAGCTTCTGGAGAGCATGATGACAACCTTGATGAACACTTACGGCGCAAGAACCCTCACCCTCGTAAAGGGCGAAGGCAGCCGAGTGTGGGACGACAAGGGCAACTCCTATCTGGATGCTATCAGCGGTATCGCTGTCTGCGGCCTTGGTTATTCGCACCCTGCAGTGACCAAAGCCTTGAGCCATCAAGCCGCCACCCTGATTCACTGCTCCAACTACTACAACATTCCCAGCCAACAGAAGCTGGCGGATTTGCTTATCCAGCAATCGGGTATGGACAAAGTTTTCTTCTCCAACTCCGGCGCAGAAGCCAATGAAGCCAGCATTAAAATTGCGCGCAAATACGGCAACGAGAAAGGCGTGAAGAACCCCGCCATTATCGTTATGGCCAACAGCTTCCACGGCAGAACCTTGGCGACCTTGAGCGCTACCGGCAATCCCAAAGTACAAATTGGCTTTGAACCGCTGGTTGAAGGTTTTATCCGTGTACCCTTTGATGATGTAGCTGCCGTTGAAGCCGCCGCCAAAGAACACAGCAACATAGTCGCGATTCTGGTTGAGCCAGTACAAGGCGAAGGCGGTATACGTGTACCCGCGCCAGACTACTTAAACAAACTGCGCGCAATTGCCGATGCCAATGGCTGGTTATTGATGCTGGACGAAATTCAAACCGGCAATGGCCGTACCGGTACTTTCTTCGCGTACCAACACAACGGCATCCTGCCCGATGTCGTCAGCACCGCTAAAGGCTTGGGCAACGGCGTACCTATTGGCGCTTGCTTGGCACGCGGTAAAGCGGCTGAGGTTTTACAACCCGGCAACCACGGCACCACCTTTGGTGGCAACCCCTTGGCGACTAGTGCTGGCGTTGCGGTAATTGAAGCTTTGCTGGCTGAAGGTTTGATCGCAAAAGCCAAAACCTTGGGCGACAAAATATTAGCCGACTTTAAAACCAAGCTCGCTGGCAACCCCAAGGTTGTTGAGATTCGTGGCAAGGGTTTAATGATTGGCATTGAACTTAACGCACCTGCCGCCGAGCTGATGGATAAAGCCCGCGCCAAAGGTATTTTGATTAACGTAACCTCAGTTAACACCATTCGTTTGCTGCCAACCTTCATCCTCACGGATGCAGAAGCCGACGAACTGGTTACCAAAGTGGTTGAATTAGTCACTGAGTTTTAACAGCGCGGAGGGCGGCTTTTGCCGTCACAACCCGCAGTAACTGTCACCAAAAGTCATAAAGCGCAGCTTTCACATTTTTCCAGCCGCGCGAAAACGAGAAGAGCATTATGGTTCCCTCAAAGGCACCGAGACATTTTTTAACCCTAGAAGACGTTAACCGCGACGAACTTAATCACATCATTAAGCGCGCGATTGAACTCAAGGCGCTGCAACGCAAAGGCGTAGCAACCGAAATTTTTAAAGACAAAGTGCTGGCGATGATTTTTGAAAAATCGTCCACCCGTACCCGCGTCTCTTTCGAATCTGCCATGGCGCAAGCTGGCGGCCACGCGATATTCCTCTCCACCAAAGACTCGCAACTTGGTCGCGGTGAACCGGTAGAAGACGCCGCGCGCTGCATCGCCAGCATGGTCGATATGGTAATGATTCGTACCTTCGCGCACACCACCGTGGAACGCTTTGCGGAATTTTCGCGCGTACCCGTAATTAACGGTCTTACCGACGATCATCACCCCTGCCAATTGCTCGCCGACATTCAAACCTTCGTTGAACAGCGCGGCACACTTGCCGGTAAAACGGTGGCATGGGTTGGCGATGGCAACAACATGTGCCAAAGCTATATGCAAGCCGCCGAGCTGTGTGATTTTGAATTGCGCATAGCAACCCCAAAAGGTTTTGAACCTTGGGAACACATGATTGAAAAACACAAAGACCGCGTACAACTTTTTGGCAGCCCGCAAGAAGCTGTTAAAAATGTTGATTTGGTAGTGACGGATACTTGGGCCTCAATGGGCCAAGAAGACGAGAAAAAACAACGCGAGAAAATCTTCAGCGGCTATCAAGTCAACCGCGAACTCATGAGCCATGCAAAAGCCGACGCGCTCTTTATGCACTGCCTACCCGCCTACCGAGGCAAAGAAGTCAGCGCCGAGTTAATGGACGACCCCAACGCCGTAGTCTGGGAAGAAGCCGAAAACCGCTTACACGCCCAAAAAGCACTGATGGAGTTTTTGTTTAATCAGTGATTAATGAGAGAGAAATGAACCCGCCGCTGGCGGGTTTGTTTTTTATGACTTGAAAACTAGCTATCGTTTTTGAACAAGCAGTTATGCCGTCAAATATTGAGCAGTGAATCTATGGAAATTACAGAAAAAGTAAAAAAGCTCATTACTCACTTAACTAAAGACTTAAGCATAATGGAAATTTGGCTTATAGGTTCGAGAGCTTCTGGCAATCATCATTCAGAGTCAGATTGGGATATTTTGGTATTCTCAAATAATGAGCCACAAGTCACTTCTTCAAGAGTTGAGGGAATTGATGTTCTATGGAAGGGACCATCTGGAAAAGTTTTACTTAAAGGAATGTCAAATTTTTATCAAATGGAATTTTCTGACTTCAATTGGGTTGAAATAGCTGAAGCTCAAGCAATATATAGCGGAAAGAAGTTTAATGATGTTCCAGACGGCATTCGTGACGCATCTATACCTTTGCAATCAATTGTTGAAAGCAAAGCCGTTCGGCTTTGGCATCGTCATCAAGTAGCAAAGTTGGACTTTATGTAGGTTGGTGGTGAGCTTGCGAACCCCAACATTCGTCATAGCAAATACCCCATTGTTGAATTACAAAAATATTTAATTAAACGCCGTCTCTCATTTGGCATTATGGTTTTAAGCGGTATATGGTCATGTTGGGCATCATTCCTCAGCCCAACCTACAAAAGCGAAAAAAACACTCTCTAGTCATACCCGCAAGCGGTAACCCAATGTTAAATAATTGCTCTCGCGAGCTGCACCGTGTTTTACCAAAAAATAAGACGACGAATTCTTCGTTTAAAAGCATTTTCCTTAATCGGCATTCTTGCAATCAGATGGCGATGTTCTTTGTACTTTTCTACACCTAAATATTTCAGGACATTCCAATCCGCAATATTAGAATTATGGAAGCCGAATTCACCCTTCCAATAGTCATTTTCTGTACTAAACTCTTTTGCAAGCGCTACCGGTGCAAACTTAAAGCCCGCTTGCATCAAGTAATCTCCGTAGGTAATACAAATAACCGTATCTTCAGGGTGGGTTTGTTCAATATGAGGATCAGTAGCTAGCCGCTCTAACAGTGAACGACTTCGCAAGCTAAAGCCGCCATTCCCAACCGTGTTTTTTCCTTCAATCCAATCCCAATGGGCGCCAATATAGTCGTAATCAAGAAATTCTTTTTTCCAGCGGCTTGGGTTTAACACAAATCCATCGTATTGGAACAACAATACATATTCAGTGTCCACATACTTGTAGAGCTCTTTAACAATAAACTCGCTGTATGCTTCAATACTCAATAAAGGAGCAATTGGTATTACATCGCTGCGCGAACTTGGCAGATGAGACAGTAATTTTACACTCGCAAAATTAATATATTTTTGGCAAATATCTGCAGCAAAAGCCAAGCGCTCAATGTCTATACAATCTACTCCCAACAAAGTAACACTTGGCAATTCCAGCTTAGGCTCTTGGCCTAAGGTTGAATAATTTAATCGCATAACCCACCTTAAATATAACATGAAAAATTGCCCCATTAATTTGGAGTGGCAATTTTAAAAACAGTTTATAGTACAGCCCTGCATCATGTAAATCCATGATGCCTGCACCTCAGACAAATTTATTGATTGCCGATTTGGAGTTTAACTATAGCCGAACACACCGCAAAAATCCTTTGGTTGCGCGGCAATCAAAACTTTCTAGATAACCGTTACAGCCGCAAGCATGTGATTGAATTAGATGGCGGTTTGGAAATTCCCGCGTCCTCCTCACCGCACAATGTTCCACTCCCCTATTCCGATGAAAGTGCTGCCGACCCAGAAGAATTATTAGTTGCCGCTTTATCCAACTGCCATATGCTATGGTTTTTAAGCATTGCCGCCAAACGCGGTTTTTGTGTGGATTCTTACGAAGATAACGTAGTGGGCAAGATGGCGAAAAACGCCAATAACAAATTATTTTTAGCGGAAGTTACACTCAACCCTAACGTGATATTTTCCGGCACAAAAACCCCAACAACAGAAGAGCTGGAACTCTTGCACCACAAAGCGCATGAAGAATGTTTTATTGCCAACTCTGTGTTAACCGAGGTTATTATCAAACCGGTTTTAAACCAGCAAAACCCCGCTAATTAGCAATATCGAATCTCCGCCTAGGGCAAAAACAACTAATAAAAAGCAACGATAATTAGCGCTAAAAAAACCACGCCAAACTAACACTATTTCTCAGAACGATCAGATTGAAATGGATGGGGGGATGCATTGGTGAAGGGAGTTGAGGATGGCGGTACTTGTGATTTAATGTCTTCACATTTTGCTTCATCGCCACCGCAGAGTTCGCACACGTAATCTTTCTCGCCTAGCGCAGCACCTACTCCGCCGCAAGAGCCCGCGATGGGCTTGCGGCCAAACATCACGCCGATTGCCATGAGGCTGACCATGCTAAGTAAAACCAAGAATGAAACAATGAATAGCGCCATGACTACCTCAATTAACCGCCGAAATCATCCAGCATGATATTTTCATCTTCCACACCTAAGCTCTTGAGCATTTTAATGACCGCTGCATTCATCATCGGTGGGCCGCACATGTAGAACTCACAGTCTTCAGGTGCAGGGTGATTTTTTAAATAATTTTCTAAAAGTACGTTGTGAATAAAACCCGTCATGCCTTGCCAATTATCTTCTGGCTGCGGGTCTGACAGTGCAATATGCCAATTGAAATTTTCGTTCTCAGATTGAAGCTGATCATAATCTTCTTTGTAGAAAAGTTCGCGTAGCGAACGCGCACCGTACCAAAATGAAATTTTGCGTTTTGTTTTTAAACGACGC
>SYDJ01000082.1 GCA_005801205.1 Gammaproteobacteria bacterium | reverse complement strand
CTGAAGACACTACCATCGCTGACTTGGCTGTAGCAACTGCTGCTGGTCAAATCAAAACCGGTTCATTGTGCCGTTCAGACCGCGTATCTAAGTACAACCGCTTGTTGCGTATTGAAGCTGAGTTGGGTGCTGCTGCTCCTTACAAAGGCCGTGCGGAATTTAAATCGTAATTTTTAATGCGATACGAGTTGTTCGTATTGCAAGCACCGTTTTGTGATCTGAAAACGCATGAATACATCCATGTAGCTCCCTGTCGGCATCCATGCCTCTAGGGTTTCAGATCACAAATCGGTACTCGCTTGGCAAGAACTCCCGTTGAATTCATAAAACTATGAAATGGCTCTTTGCAGTTTTGCTTATTTTGCTCGCAGCACTTCAGTATCGCCTTTGGTATGGTGAGGGAAGCTTTGCGCACGCGGCAAAATTATCGCGCGACATTAAGCAGCAACAAGCCGAAAACGATCGTATGCGTGAACGTAACCGCATATTAGATGTTGAAGTCCAGGATTTAAAATCGGGTGCAGATAGCGTGGAAGAACGCGCGCGCAACGATATCGGCATGATTAAAAAAGATGAAACTTTTTTTATGATTCCTGCCAAGAAAAAAACTGAATAATGCCTCTTTTAACTCCTCCTCGCTATTGGTTTGTTATTCCCGCCGCTGGAATTGGCTCACGTATGGGAGCAGACAAACCCAAGCAATATTTAATGCTCGGCAACAAAACTATCCTTGAGCATACACTGACGCGCATTTTGAGCCTGCCCAGCTTGGCGGGCATTGTTGTACCGCTCAACAGCCAAGATACTTTTTGGACATCGCTGACGATTCTGCAGCATCCTTTAGTGCATACCATTCACGGTGGCGCACAGCGCGCAGATTCAGTATTAAATGGTTTGAATTATTTGGCTGATAAGGCTCACAACCAAGATTGGGTTTTGGTGCACGATGCCGCGCGTCCCTGCGTGACTATCGAAAATATTCAAAAGCTATGCGATGGCGTAGCGGGCGACGAAGTTGGCGGAATTTTAGCGGTGCCTGTTAGCGATACGCTTAAACAAGTCGCTAGTGCTAATAAAATTCAAACAACGGTAGATCGCAGCACTTTATGGCAAGCGCAAACGCCGCAATTATTTCGCTATAAATTATTGTGTGATTGTCTAGTGCAAACACTTGAACGCAACGAAAGCATTACTGACGAATCTTCAGCCGTTGAATTGTGTGGCTATCAACCTAAAGTTATTGAAGGTCGAACAGATAATATTAAAGTGACTCGACCAGATGACCTATTAATGGCAGCATTTATTCTACAGCAGCAAGAGAGGCAACTATGAGAATTGGTCACGGCTATGATGTTCACGCCTTTGGTGATGGCGATAAAATTGTTATTGGTGGCGCAGTGATTCCGCATTCGCGTGGTTTAATCGCGCATTCGGATGGCGATGTTTTATTGCACGCACTCTGTGATGCGCTCCTTGGTGCTGCCGCGCTCGGCGATATTGGCAAGCATTTTCCCGACACCGATATGCAATATCGCAATGCTGATAGTCGCTCGCTCTTGCGTATGGTTTACAGCAAAGTGAAAGCTAAAGGCTGGAAGTTAGAGAACGCCGATATGACTATTGTTGCGCAAAAACCGCGCATGGCTAATTACATTCCGCATATGGTACAAAATATCGCTGCTGATTTGCAGGCTGATAATAATCAAATCAACGTGAAAGCAACCACGACTGAAAAGCTAGGTTTTACTGGGCGTGAAGAAGGCATAGCGGCCTACGCGGTTGTGTTGTTGTCAAAAATTTAAATTTATTACTGCCGCTGAAATCCAACACTTGCGGAGTTGAGTGTTGGATTTTTTATTTCACTTTTTCGAATCTATTTTATGCAATCCATATCTCCACTAGAGTTCTCGTTAGACTTTCCTTACGCCTATGGGCAACCAGATGCCAGCGCAAGCTTCCGCGTTGAACCAGAAGATTTTCAAGTCGATGAAACCTTGGGTTTTGAACCACTAGGTGAAGGCGAACACGTTTATTTACATGTGTGGAAACGCGGTGAAAATACCGCGTGGGTTGCGGAGAAAATTGCTGAACTTGCACAAGTGAAAGTCATGGACGTGGGCTACTGCGGTCGCAAAGATCGTCACGCAGTTACTACGCAATGGTTTAGTGTTTATTTGCCCAAACAGGAATTAGAGCCTGATTGGGCGCTATTAAATAGTGAGACTATTAAGATACTAGTAGTCAGTCGCCACCAACATAAGTTGCGTCGCGGCGATCACGAAACCAATCGTTTTATTATTCGTTTGCGCGATTTTGTTATTGCAGATAAATCGGCGTTCGAGCAAAAAATCACACGGGTATTGGCGCAAGGTGTTCCGAATTATTTCGGTGAGCAACGCTTTGGTCGCAACGCGAATAATTTGCCCGAAGCTCACGCAATTTTGGTGGAAGGAAAACGCATTCGCGATAAGCAGAAGCGTGGTTTGATGTTGTCGGCTGCGCGTTCTTATCTGTTTAACCAAGTATTAGCGGCGCGTGTTTTAGCAAATAATTGGCAAGAGCTACTGAATGGCGAGCCTGAATTGTTTCCATCGGCTCCTTTATGGGGGCGTGGCCGTTCCGCCGCAACAGATGAAGCTTTGGCAATAGAAGCGGCTGCAATGGATGCGTGGGCTGAGTGGCGCGATGGTTTGGAGCATGTGGGTTTATCCCAAGAGCGTCGTGCTTTAGTACTTAAACCAGATGCTACAGCTTGGCGTTGGCTTGATAATGATTTAGAACTGAGTTTTAGTTTGGGTAGTGGAGAGTTTGCGACAACAATTTTACGTGAATTGGCGGTTTTAGAATCGGCGATAAAATCCGATGCGGTTTCTGTGTGATATAGTTGACGCCTTTATTACTGCGCAAATAGATCTGACTATCCTTAATTAACCATTAAGAGGAGGGCTGAAAATGAGTGACTTAATGTTGCAAGGTGTGGGCATGACTTCAGCCCGAACTCGCGATCGTTTAATCGAGCGCTTAGTCGATAAAGGCGTAACCAACATGCGCGTGCTTGATGTTATGCGCAATACGCCCCGTCATATCTTTCTCGATGAAGCCCTTTCCCATCGCGCCTATGAAGATACTGCTTTACCCATCGGCCACGGCCAAACACTCTCGCAACCCTATACTGTTGCGCGCATGACAGAGATTCTGTTGGGTGCGGCAGGTAAGTTGAATAAGGTTTTAGAAGTTGGTACGGGGTCAGGTTATCAAACCACTGTTTTGGCTCAGTTAGTCCCGCAAGTTTACAGTGTTGAACGCATAAAGCCCCTTCAAGATAAGGCACGTGAGCGTCTACGCCAATTGGGTTTGCGCAATGTTAGCTTGCGCCATGCTGACGGTGGTTTTGGTTGGCCAGAAATGGGCCCTTACGATGGAATTTTAAGTACTGCTGCGCCTCATGCTGTTCCAGAAGAGCTGCTTAAGCAGTTGGCGCCATCGGGTGTTTTGGTCATTCCTGTCGGCGGTAGGGAGCAAAATCTTCATCTAATTATGCGCGATGGCGATACGGATAACTTTGTCACTCGAATCATCGAACCGGTTAAATTTGTCCCTCTGGTTTCTGGTACTTCTCGCTAATATATCTGCTTTATTCAGTTGTTTCCGCTGTTATAACTCATATTTTCTCTGTCAATTTCGCGTCTGATTTGTGCGTCAATGTTCAAAAAATGAGGAAAAATTATGTGTTTGACGATTAATTAACCACTATTGGTGCACAGTTATATGAAGATTTTAGATAATTTTAAAATAAATTTCATATATTAAGTACTATTAGTTATAAAAAAGATCAATAATTAACCTAACTCCCCGCGCGCTATTATGGCTAAATACTGGCATAAAACTTTAGATTCACTGTTAAGAGTGGTCAGTATATTGATCGTTGCGTGTGTGCTGTTTTCGTGTGCATCCAATCCCACAGCAGATGTTGATGAGCGATCTAGTCGCTCAACTTATAAGGGCAAAGTACACAGTGTTAGTGCGGGCGAAACGCTTTATTCGATTGCTTGGCGATATGGTGCAGACGTTAAAAAACTCGCTGAATTTAACGCTATAAAGTCACCATACACCATTTACCCCGCCCAGAAAATTCGAGTTGATTTACCTGCTGGGACTCACCTGAATGCAAACACAAGGGGCTCATCATCAATAGCAAAAAATGATCTCGATAAGGAGCGATTATCCGGTAAATATCGGTCAGGAAAAGGATCAGCTGTTTCGTCTACATCAACAAATAATGCTACTTTAGCAAGCGCTCCAAAGTGGCAGTGGCCATCGTCCGGGAAACTAATTGCCCTGTTTCAGGGCGCGACTGGATTAAATAAAGGTATTGATCTTAGCGGTAAATTGGGGGAGCCTGTGCTTGCAGCAGCTTCTGGGAGAGTGGTTTATGCCGGAAGCGGGTTGAGCGGGTACGGTAAGTTGCTCATCATAAAACATAACGAAATTTTCTTAAGTGCTTACGCACACAATAATGAAATATCAGTAAAAGAAGGCGATTTCGTTAAAGCTGGGCAAAGAATTGCCGATATGGGTTCAAGCGGTACTGATAGAGTTAAGCTTCACTTTGAGATTCGTAGCGAAGGTAGTCCAGTGGATCCACTGAAATTTTTACCCAAGCGTCAATAGTGCGACACATTCGATAAGTAAATATAACTGGGGTCTGTGAAGCGACTCGAAAACCTGATCCAGAATAAGAAGTAGGCTGAAGGGATGGTATAGCTTGGGTAAGCTAGTTTGAACTAGCTAAATTTTACGATTTAAGGGGCTGAAAAATGACTTTGCAAACTAAAGAATCAGGCGTATTTGATCGCGACGATGTATTCATGGCGCAAGAAATTGATTTTGATGAAAGTGATATGTTATTGGCGGAAGAAAACGAAGCACCGAAAGCGGCACGCTCAGCAGGCGTTAGTGAACGAATACTAGACGATAAATTTAATAAAACCCTCGATGCAACTCAGATTTACCTCAACGAAATTGGATTCTCCCCATTATTAAGTGCTGAAGAAGAAGTGTTCTTCGCTCGCAAAGCCCTTAAAGGCGACGAAGCTGCACGCAAGCGCATGATTGAAAGTAACCTTCGCTTAGTTGTAAAAATTTCCCGTCGTTACGTAAACCGTGGTTTGGCGCTTCTAGACTTGATTGAAGAAGGCAACTTGGGTTTGATTCGCGCTGTTGAAAAATTTGACCCAGAGCGCGGCTTCCGTTTCTCAACTTATGCGACTTGGTGGATTCGTCAAACCATCGAGCGCGCCATCATGAACCAAACGCGTACTATCCGTTTGCCCATTCATGTTGTTAAAGAATTGAATATTTATTTACGTGCTGCTCGCGAGCTTTCTCAGAAGCTTGACCACGAACCATCGCCAGAAGAAATTGCACATTTGTTAGAAAAGCCTGTAGCGGATGTAGAGCGCATGCTGAGCTTGAATGAGCGTGTTACCTCTATTGATACCCCAATTGGCCCATCGTCTGACAGAACCATTGTAGATACCATTGCGGATACGCATGTGTCTGATCCTGCCGCTATTTTGCAAGAGCGCGATTTGACCATGAGTTTAGATTCTTGGTTAGATGAACTAACTGAAAAACAACGCGAAGTGCTTTCACGTCGCTTTGGTTTGCGCGGCCATGAAGTGAGCACCTTGGAAGAGGTTGGTCATGAGATTGGGTTGACTCGCGAGCGCGTCCGTCAAATTCAAGTAGAAGCTTTAAAGCGTCTGCGCGATATTATGGAAAAACAAGGTTTGGATAGTGCTGCATTGTTTAGCGCCTAATCAATCCTGATGTAAATCAAAAGGCAGCTTCGGCTGCCTTTGTTGTTTCTGGTATTTATGTTTTTCTGGAGCAGAAATAGTCAGGCAATAAAAAACCGCGACTTGCGCGGTTTTTTGTAGGGTGATTATTAGTAGCGATTAACGCTCTAAATACTGCAGCTTACCTGGTACGCCATCCCACTCTTCAGCATCGGCGGGTGACTCTTTGATCTCGGTGATATTTGGCCAAACTTCTGCTAATTCAGCGTTAAGCTCGAGGAATACCGCTTGATCTTCTGGCAGTTCATCTTCAGAGAAGATCGCGCCTACGGGGCATTCTGGCTCACACAGGGCGCAATCAATACACTCGTCTGGGTGAATCACCAAAAAATTGGGGCCTTCGTAGAAGCAATCTACTGGGCAGACTTCCACACAATCTGTGTGCTTACACTTGATGCAATTTTCCCCAACAACAAAAGTCATAGTTGACTCCCCAAACGACTAGAAAATAAATGACTGATACTCAGAAGCGCGCATTCTAAACAGGCTGGGCTGTTTTGGGTAGCGGTTTGCGCGCAGCTGCTTAAGTTTAACGGCTTTTCTTAAAGAGTTTAACGGCTTTTCTTTAAGGGTTTAGCGTCCCTTCTTCAATATTTCCTTCAGTCGATAGAGCTGTTCCAGCGCTTCTCGTGGTGAGAGGTTATCTGGATTGATTTTTTTCAAGGCTTCCAGCGCTGGATCTGGCAAAGCATCGAATAATCCTGATTGCAGAGGCGATGTAATATCTGACGTTGCTGCGATTGATGCCGTTGTTGATATCGGAGCAGCAGCTTGAGTAATCGCCAATGTGGAATGCTCAGGATGTACGCCTTGCTCAAGTAAGTGCAACTGCGCCTGCGCCTGCGCTAAAACTTCGGCAGGAATACCGGCAAGCTTCGCCACCTGTAAACCGTAACTCTTACTCGCTGGGCCTTCCTGAACCTTATGCAGAAACACAATATTGTCGTTGTGCTCGGTCGCATTCAAGTGGACGTTAGCGATTCCAGGAATAGACTCCGGCAAGCTAGTAATTTCAAAATAGTGAGTTGCAAATAAGGTAAATGCGCTGACTTTTTCAGCAAGATGTTTAGCGCACGCCCACGCGAGTGAGAGGCCATCGAAGGTGCTGGTGCCGCGCCCAATTTCATCCATCAACACTAAGCTGCGGGCTGTGGCATTGTGGAGAATATTTGCCGTCTCAGTCATCTCAACCATAAAAGTTGAGCGACCACCGGCCAAGTCGTCGGATGAACCAATACGGGTAAAGATTCTATCGACAATTCCAATCTCAGCGCTTTGTGCGGGCACGAAGCTGCCAATGTGAGCGAGTAACACAATCAACGCCGCTTGACGCATATAGGTCGATTTACCGCCCATATTCGGGCCAGTCACAATCAGCATATGACGCTCGCGATGAAACACTAAATCGTTTGGCACAAAGGGCGCGGTAGTAACTTGTTCTACTACGGGGTGGCGACCGCCTTGAATATTGATACCCGCTTTAAGTGAAAGTACCGGGCGGCAAAAGCCGAGTGCATCAGCACGTTCGGCCAGCGTTGCCAGCACATCCAATTCGGATACCGCATTTGCCGAGTTCTGTAGCGGAATCAACTGTTCATTGAGGATGTCGAGCAGCTCTTCATAAAGCGCCTTTTCGCGGGCGAGGGCGCGGCTTTTGGCAGAAAGTGCCTTGTCTTCAAACTCTTTCAATTCTGGCGTGATGTAACGCTCGGCGTTCTTAAGAGTTTGGCGGCGAATATAATCCGCAGGTGCTTTTTCAGACTGCGCGCTGGTCAGCTCGATAAAGTAACCGTGTACGCGGTTGTAACCCACTTTTAAGGTTGGGATGCCCGTGCGCTCGCGCTCGCGCAATTCCAAGTCCAGCAGATATTGGCCAGCATTGGTGCTGATATTGCGCAGGTCGTCCAGCTCGGCATCATAGCCATCGGCAATCACGCCTCCTTCTCGAATCACTACCGGCGGGTTCTCGATAATCGCGCGCGACAGCAATTCAACCAATTCTGGAAAGGTGCTGATTTGCTGCGCAAGTTCGTGAATTAGGTGCGACGAGTGTTTTGCCAATTCGGATTGCAGTTCGGGGTAGCAGGCAATCGACATCATCAAACGCGATAAATCCCGTGGGCGCGATGAGCGCAACGCCAAACGGCCGAGAATTCGCTCCATATCGCCAACTTGTTTCAAGATTCCGTTAGTCACTTCAAACGCGTAGTTGTGGCGCAAGCTGGCAATAGCGTCTTGGCGTGCATTCAGCAGATCAATATCGCGCAAGGGGCGATTTAACCAGCGGCGCAAAAGGCGGCTGCCCATACTGGTAGCGGCGCGATTTAACACCGAGAAAAGTGTGTGTTCATCACCACCGTTGAGGTTGATATCCAATTCCAAATTGCGGCGCGTGGCAGCGTCCATAATCACCGCTTCATCGCGGTTTTCATGGGCAAGGCTGCGTACATGGGGCAGGGCGGTACGTTGCGTTTCGCGCGCATAACTTAATAGACAACCGGCAGCGCAGAGTGCGGTTTTTAGGTGTTCGCAGCCAAAACCGGCTAGATCCTTAGTGCCGAATTGCTGAATCAATAAGCGCTCAGCAGTTTCATAATCAAATTCCCAAGGGCCTCGGCGGCGCAAGCCTTTGCGATTCTCAATGAGAGCGGGCGTTGTCAGGTGATCACTTAAGAGAAGTTCGGCTGGACTTAGGCGTTGTAGCTCGCCGAGTGCGGCATCCAATCCGTCAACTTCCAAGACTAAAAAGCGACCGCTGGCCATATCGAGCGATGCAATACCAAAAGTGTCGCCAGTTTGATGTAAGGCAACCAATAAATTGTCGCGGCGCGAATCCAACAGTGCTTCATCGCTCACCGTGCCCGGCGTCACAATGCGCATAACCTTGCGCTCAACG
>SYDJ01000081.1 GCA_005801205.1 Gammaproteobacteria bacterium | reverse complement strand
CGCTAAACGCTGCGGTAGAAGCTGCGCGTGCGGGTGATCAAGGTCGCGGTTTTGCTGTGGTAGCTTCAGAAGTTCGCACCTTGGCGCAACGCTCAGCCAATGCAGCAAAAGATATTAAAGGTTTAATTTCAGATTCGGTTAAAAAAATCGAAAGTGGTAATACGCTTGTTGGTAAATCGGGCGATACCATGAAAGAAATCGTAACTGCCATTAAGCGCGTAAACGACATTATGGCTGAAATTGCAGCCGCTTCTGCCGAGCAGTCATCGGGAATTGAGGAAGTGTCTACGGCGGTTTCGCAAATGGATGAAATGACGCAACAGAATGCCGCTTTAGTAGAAGAAGCCGCTGCTGCCGCTGAGAGCCTTCAGTCTCAGGCAGATCAGTTAACACAACGTGTTTCTATGTTCCGCTTGGGAAATGATTCAGTGCGTGTAAGCAATAAGGTGGATATGCGCTTAACCTCGCCTGCGTCATTACAGGCTAAAAAAGCAACGAGTAAAAAACTATCGCCGCCAAAGCAACAGGATGATGAGTGGGAATCGTTTTAATCACACATGTTGCTAGCTCCTATATTAAAGTTGTAGAAGGTCAAGCAAATTATGAATCTATCATTGAAGCAACAATTGGGTGTTATTGCGGGTGCGGCAAGCATAGCGATTATTGCCTTATCTGCTATGGGGTTTGTAGCGCTCCATAAGCTTTCTATTGGGAGCACAATGCATAAAGAGATGCTTGGCTCGCAAGAGGTGATGATAGAAATAGCACCGCCATCGCTCTTTCTTTTAGAAACCACTATGCAAACCTATGAATTGGGTAATTTGCAACCTAGTCAAATGGTGGTGCAGATTAAAAAAATTCAAAAATCCATTAAAAGCTTCAGATCAAAAATAGAGGATTGGAAAGATAAACCCTATCTTACTCAAGAGCAGAAAGATTTTATTGGGCATGATATAAAAACACAGGCATTTGAAATGCTGGATTTTATTGAGTCTGATGTTATTGCTGCCGCACAAGCGGGAGACGTTGCAAAGGTTGCAGTTGCAAATATCAAAGTACGAAAGTATTTTTCAGAGCATGCCGATTTGCTAAGTTCTTTAGCCGACATGACGGATGTTAAAATTGTTGAAATTCAAAAATCTGCCGAAGGTAAAGTTAAATTATATAACTATCTTTTTATCCTCTTTGCGGTTGTCTCTATTATTGCCGTCATTGCTACGAGTGCCTATTTCTCATTAAAAATATTGTCTGATTTAGGTATGGGAGTGGATGAGTTAAAACGAATTTCATTCTCCCTAGCCGGTGGTGATTTTAGTGTAGAAAAACCCGAGGTAAAAGATTATTTCAGCGTTTTAGGCGCTGTTTCTATTATGGTTGAGCGCGTTGAGGAGACGGTAACGGCGGCGAAGAAGAATTTTAGAACGACACAAGCACTCAGCTGTTCGTCTGCAAATGTGATGGTGGCAGATGAGCATCGCAATATTGTCTATATGAATAAGTCGGTTGAAAAAATGTTGCGCTCGCTAGAGTTTACATTGCGTTCTGAATTGCCAAATTTTTCTGTTGATGAACTTATTGGCAGAAGCATAGATATCTTTTATAAAAATGCCGAGCATCAAAGTAAAATTATAGATGGATTGAGGGAGACTCATATAGATAATATAAAAATAGGTAATTTGAGTATTCGATTAATTGCAGACCCTATTTTTGATGAGTTCAATCGCCGCGTGGGAACAGCCGTTGAGTGGTTAGATCGTACGCTTGAGGAGTCTATAGAAGGTGAGGTGAGTGGTGTAGTCCAAGCTGCGGGTGCAGGTAATTTTAAAGCCAGAATTCCTACTGAGGGCAAAACTGGTTTCTTCCTAACCTTGGCAGAAGGTTTGAATGCCTTAATGCAAACATCGGATACGGGGTTGGGTGAAGTAAACCGCGTGTTGGGCGCCATCGCTAAAGGGGATTTAACCGAAAAAATTACAGGAGATTACTCAGGTACTTTTGGGGAGTTAAAAAATTATTGTAACAGCACAACAGAAAGCTTAAGCGAAATTATCGGTGAGATTCGTACAGCAGCAGAAACTATTTTTACCTCCTCTAGTGAAATTGCTTCTGGTAATGCAGATTTATCTAGCCGTACCGAACAGCAGGCCGCCAACTTAGAAGAAACCGCTTCAAGCATGGAGGAGCTAACCTCCACTGTTAAATTAAATGCAGACAATGCTAAGCAAGCCAATGTACTAGCAGAGCAAGCGTCTAGTGTAGCCATCAATGGCGGCGATTTAATCGGACAGGTGGTTACCACCATGAATGCGATTAATGAATCCTCACAAAAAATTGCAGACATTATTGGTGTGATAGATGGTATTGCCTTTCAAACCAATATCCTTGCATTAAATGCAGCAGTAGAAGCGGCCCGCGCTGGAGATCAAGGTAGGGGCTTTGCGGTAGTGGCATCTGAAGTGCGTACGTTGGCACAACGTTCAGCCAATGCGGCAAAAGATATTAAAGGCTTAATTTCAGATTCCGTGAAGAAAATTGAAACCGGCAATACCTTGGTAGGGAAATCTGGCGAGACCATGAAAGATATTGTGACGGCGATTAAGCGCGTGAACGATATCATGGCGGAAATTGCCGCTGCATCCACTGAACAATCGGCTGGAATAGAAGAGGTCTCTACTGCCGTTTCACAAATGGATGAAATGACCCAGCAAAATGCTGCGCTAGTAGAAGAGGCTGCTGCAGCGGCGGAAAGTTTACAGTCGCAAGCAGATCAATTAACCCAACGTGTATCGCAATTCCGTTTGGCGAATGATGCTTCGCGCCAAAACCATAAACCTGCAGCGCGTTTATCATCGTCTAAAACGCTATCTTCGCTGGCTGCCTCTAGCAGCAAAAAATTATTGCCATCAAAAAATCAAGATGATGAGTGGGAATCATTTTAGGATTTTAAAAAGCAATTTTTTATTGCATATGTTTTTTTTGATTTGATTATTGGGAATACGCATGGCTAGTGCTAGCAATGAACGCGAGTTTCAATACAGTGCTGCTGATTTTGAGGTTGTGCGAAAGTTATTATATAAAAAAGCAGGTATTAATTTATCGGACAGTAAAAAGCAATTGGTCTATAGCCGTTTAGCGCGACGGTTGCGCGCGCTGCATTTGCCAGATTTTGGTAGTTATCTCTCTTACTTAGATCAGCATGATAATGAGTTGGAGGAGTTTATCAATGCGCTCACAACGAATCTAACCGCATTTTTTAGAGAACCTCATCACTTCGACATACTTTCAAAATTTGCAGAAAGAATGAAGCAGCAGCGCAGACCTATGCGTGTATGGTGTGCTGCGGCAAGTACCGGTGAGGAGCCCTATTCCATAGCCATGACTCTGGCAGAGGCGTATGGCAGCTATGAGCCCCCGGTTGAAATTATTGCGTCTGATATTGATAGCAATGTATTACGGGAAGGTAGTTTGGGTGTGTATTCATTGCAGCGTTTGGAGGCATTGTCGCTTGAGCGAAAAAAGCAATTTTTTCAGCGTGGTAAGGGCGCAAATGCGGGCAAGGCAAAAGTAATATCGGCATTAAGAAATTTAATTGATTTTCGTCAAGTAAATTTATTGGATGCTACATGGGATTTGAAGCCTGGGTTTGACATCATTTTTTGCAGAAATGTCATGATTTATTTTGATAAAGAAACACAATTAAAGTTGTTGGCAAGAATGATGAAATTGTTAAATTCAGATGGATTGTACATCGCTGGTCACTCGGAGAGTTTTACATCGGCTAATCATCTGGTGAAGCTGATAGGTAAAACGACTTATGTGCACGCGGCTAATGCAAAGCAGGATAGCGTGAATGAATTATGATAATAATGAGCATCTTGCTCCCAATACCTATTATGACCGCCACTTTGATAAAGAGGCGGTAAAAATACTACCCGGTGAATACTATGTAACAACCGGCGATAAATTAATCGTTACCGTGTTAGGTTCGTGTGTTGCAGTCTGCTTACGTGATAAATATACCGGTGCTGGCGGCATGAACCATTTTTTATTGCCTAATGATGGCAGCAATGAATCGGGTTTGTTAACCGAATCGGCACGTTACGGTGTTTATGCAATGGAAATTTTAGTTAACCATTTGCTTAAGCTTGGCGCTAATCGCAATCGTTTAGAGGCAAAAGTATTTGGTGGCGGTAATGTGCTGCGTGGCATGGTTCTAAATAATGTTGGCCAGCGTAATGCAGAGTTTGTACTCGATTATTTGCACAATGAAGGTATTCCCATTGTTGCACAGGATTTATTGGATGAATTTCCTCGTAAGGTGTATTTCTTTCCTGATACCGGCAAGGTCATGGTAAGGAAAATTAAGTCCGTACATAACAGTACTATTCTTGATCGTGAAAGCGAATACCGGATGCGAGTTAAATACGCGCCTAAAAGCGGTGATGTGGATTTGTTCAGTTGATTGAAAGGGGTCAGAGCCCTTTAGGTGAGAGAATTCAGCATGTTTAAAGGGCTCTGACCTTTTTAAACTGAAGAGGTAGTAAGGGTGGCGATTAAAGTATTGGTAGTAGATGATTCTGCATTAGTGCGCAGTTTATTGTCTGAAATTATTCGCAATGCTCCTGGTTTTAAATTGGTAGGAGCTGCTCCTGACGCCTATGTCGCGCGCGATATGGTGAAAGAATTCTCGCCAGATGTTATTACACTTGATATAGAAATGCCGCGCATGGATGGTTTAACTTTTTTAGAAAAGCTCATGGCCGCGCGGCCAACGCCTGTAGTTATGATCTCTACGTTAACTGAAGCGGGGGCAGAGGCTACCTTAACGGCATTTGAGTTGGGCGCGGTTGATTTTATTCCTAAGCCAAAGCTAGGTATTGCAGAGGGTTTGCGAGAATATGCAGAGTTAATTATTGAAAAACTCACAGATGCTGCATCTGTTCGCGTGAAACCTCGAGCCAAGCGTGTTGAATCAAAAAGCACTAGCTCAGAAGAAAAAGTAGTTGCTAGTCGATTGCAAAGTACCGAGAAAATTATTGCGATTGGTGCTTCTACGGGCGGAACAGAAGCTATTAAAGATTTACTGATGCAATTACCAGCGGGTGTCCCCGGAATTGTAATGACTCAGCACATGCCCCCAGGCTTTACCAAAACCTTTGCGGAGCGCTTAAATAAGTTAACAAAGTTACATGTAGTGGAGGCGAAAGGCGGTGAGCGTATTTTACCAGGGCATGCTTACCTAGCCCCCGGCGGCCATCATATGATGGTGGTGCGCTATGGGGCGGATTATGTAACCAAGTTGTCCGATGCGGAACCTGTGCATCGCCATCGCCCTGCAGTGGATGTGATGATGGCCTCTGTTGCAGCGGCAGGAGGGAAAAACGTAATAGGCATTTTGCTAACGGGTATGGGGAAAGATGGCGCTCAGGGTATGTTGGATATTCGCAATGCAGGCGGCTATACCTTTGCTCAAGATGAGCAGAGTTGTGTTGTGTATGGTATGCCAAAAGAAGCTGTGTATATTGGCGGTGTAGATAAAACCGTAGAGCTAAACAAAATGGGTGACGCAATTTTAGAAAAACTAAAATCCATGGGTACCGGAAATCGCTTATAATTTAAAGGGGTCAGAATTTAAAGGGATCAGAGCCCTTTAAATATAAAAAAATACCGGCCTGCTGAGATCTCTCATTTAAAGAGCTCTGACCCCTTTAAATTTAAATCTCTCCGCCAAGGCTAGCGCATACAACATTTCTACCTCGTTCTTTAGCTCTGTAGAGTGCTTCATCAGCTATTTTTATTTGATCCATGAAGTTCGTCATGCCGGTATTTTCGGCCACGCCTGCACTGAAACTCACGTTAAATTTTGCGCCACTTTCTTTAAAGTTAATTTGGCTGAAGGTTTTACGTAAGGCGTTGAGCAAATTACCTGCGTCGCGAATATTTATGTCCGGCATGATTAATAAAAATTCTTCGCCACCAAAACGGCCAATATAGTCAGTTACACGTAAGCGTTGTTGGAGTAGGTGTGCTAAAGCTTTAATAACGCGATCACCGGTTAAGTGGCCGTGGGTGTCGTTCACGGATTTGAACTTATCAATATCAATCATAGCAATCGTAAAGGTTGAGCCTTTGCGGTTGCTATGTTGGAATACTCGTTCCGCTGCGAGTTGAATTTGTGCATGGTTGAGCAAGCCGGTGAGGCTGTCTTGATACATCATGGCGGTAAGAATTTTAGCGCGTTCAACGCGACTTTTTACATGCCGCACTAATTCTTCAGGAGGAATGTCTTTGGATAACAAATCATCTGAGCCAATTTTTAGCAGATAAGTCTTTTTGTCAGGATCTGCATTTGTAGATAAAAATAAAATCGGAATGCTTTGATATTGTTCTTGTTGTCGAATGACTGCGGCCAATTCATCACCATTCACTCCCGGCATATTTAGGTCTAATAAGAGTAAATCTGGCCCAATTGTCTGCATTACTGATAGCGCGTTGTACGGATTGGTTTCTACTGTGGTTTCCATTCCTGCCTGTTCAAGGATGGCAGCATAAAATTCTGCAACAGATATTTGATCATCCACAATTAAAATATGCGTAGGCTTATTAATGTTTAAATTGAGATGGTTGCGAATCATGCCGACTAGCGCAGGTATATCAGCGGGTTTATTGATATACGAGTGAATCCCGGCACGCACCGACAGAAGTCTGCTAGCGAAGTCGTCTTTTCCTGAAAAAATAAATACTTTTATGTCTCGTTGAACAAACGTGTGTGCGAGATCAAAAATATTTTCAATTTTTGTGTTGGGTAGTGTCAGGTCGATAATGATCAGGCTCGGCTTTTTGTGTTGCACGGCATCTAATAATTGCGTCATTGTACGAAAGTGTTTTGATTTGAACCCATAGTTCAAAAGACTTTGCAGTAAAACTTCTGGTGCAGCAATTTCATGATCGAGATAATAAATTAAAATATCCTGAGCAACGGTTCCAGAATTTCGAATGTGTGAGAGTTGCTGTTCTGATGTATTAACGTCAGAGCTGGAAGCGTTCAGGTCTATCGAGTCATCATTTTGTGCTGGTGCTGG
>SYDJ01000080.1 GCA_005801205.1 Gammaproteobacteria bacterium | reverse complement strand
GGTTTCAGTGCAAACTGGAATTCCAGTACGAGCTGATGTAGCTATGACGGGTGAGATTACCTTGCGCGGCGAAGTTTTACGGATTGGTGGGCTGAAAGAGAAATTGTTGGCGGCGCATCGCGGTGGCATTAAAACGGTGATTATTCCTGCCGGAAATGAGCGTGATCTGAAAGAGATTCCTGCAAATATCAAGGCCGATTTATCAATTAAGCCCGTGCAGTGGATTGATGAGGTTCTTGAGCTTGCGCTGCAACACATGCCTAAACCACTGTCGGATGAAGAATACCTCGCGCTTCAACAGGCTGCACAAAAATCCGAATCTATGCGTATCAGCACTCACTAAACTTCAAATCGTGGTGAAATGACACAGTGTGGCCAAGGATGGCGATTACAAAATGTACAAAATTCAAATAGCCTAGCAGAAAGTTTGATGTTTCCTTGACCCTCATCTTCTCAGTTGGTATAAATCGCAATTAATTTATTGTATAGGCTGCGCCTAGCGTGTTCCTTGGGGAGCAGGGCGCAAATTAGTTGAACAAATAATCAGAAAGGGGTCACGTGTGAACAAAACTGAACTTATCGAAGCGATTGCCGCCTCAGCAGACATTCCAAAAGCAGCCGCAGGCCGTGCGCTAGATGCAGTTGTAGAAAATATCACTAGTGCCCTAAAAAGTGGTGATTCAGTTGTTTTGGTTGGTTTTGGTACTTTCTCAGTGAAAGACCGCGCTGCGCGCACTGGCCGCAACCCACAAACCGGAAAAGAAATTCAGATTGCTGCGTCTAAAGTTCCTGGCTTCAAAGCGGGCAAAGCGTTGAAAGACGCCGTAAATTAATTGTTGCAGTGCTGCCGACTTTTGTTCATCACGTTGGTGGTAGGCTAGAGAAAAGGCGCATTTTTTAAGTGCGCCTTTTTTATTAAATGAGTTTTCGTTTATGAGTCGGTTTGGGTTTATTCAATCGATTTTTAGAAATCGCACCTTATCATGGCAAGGCAGCATAGTATTTGAATGCTTTTGTGCTTATATGTTAGAGAGTCTGTTGGGAGTTTAAAATGCTACAAGAATTGCGCGACAAGTCTACGGGCATGATTGCAAAAATTATCATTGGTTTCATTATTGTCATTTTCGCACTGTTTGGTACCGAAGCCCTTTTTCAGGGCGATGCAGCGGCGAGTAGAGCTATTTCTGTTAACGGTGAAAAAATTACTGAGGAAGATATTCTTCGCGGTATTCAAAGCCGTAAACAGCAAATTATTACTCGTTATGGCGAGTCTGTTCCTGCAGAATATTTAACCGATGAAAAGTTGCGTCAGCCAGTTATCGATAGTTTGGTTCAGCGTGCTTTGCTTGCGCAAGTTGCAAAAAAGGGTGGTCTCGCGGCAAACACGGCGTCTATTCACCAAGAGCTTTTGAGGGCACCTGCATTCCAAGAGAATGGGGTTTTTAATCAAGAGCGATTTGTGCAATTGCTTCGCTACCAAGGCTTTACGCCTATGAGCTATCAAAAAGCAGTTGCTGAAGATACAGTGATAAATCAATTGCAGTTTGCAATTGCAAACTCATCGTTTGTAACACCTACTGAGCTTAAAAATATTATTGTGTTGAGTTTTCAATCACGTGATTTTAACTATCTTGTTATTCCGGTGGAAACTGCTGAAAAGTCTGTAACGGTTGAGGATAAAGATGTAAAAGCATATTACGATGCAAATCCACAAACCTATACAACGCCTGAGCAAGTAGCAGTTGATTATATTGAACTGAGTACAGCAGAGTTGGCTAAAAATATAACGGTTACTGATGAGCAGGTACAAAAGCAATTTGAACAGAATGCCAAGGCTTTTGTAGCAAAAACTGAGCGCCAAGCAGCACATATCTTGGTAGAAGGCGCTGATGCACAAAAGCGTGCCGAAGAAATAAAAGCTAAGCTCACCGCAGGCGAAGATTTCTCCAAATTGGCTAGTGAATTCTCAGCCGATGCGGGTTCAAAAGCTCAGGGTGGCGATTTGGGTTTCTCGTCTGGTGATGCTTTCCCTGCTGAATTTGAAGCAGCACTTGCAAAATTAAAAGTGAATGAAGTCTCTGCACCGGTTAAAACTGAGGCAGGTATTCATATTATTAAATTACTTGCTGAGCGTGGTTCTAGTGCGCCAACCTTTGAAGAATCTAAGGCGGCAATTATCGACCAATTAAAAACGAGTGAAGCTGAAAGTCAGTTTGGCACCAAGCTAGAGAAGTTGAAAGATTTAGCTTACAACGCCGATAGTTTGGGTGATGTTGCTAAAGAGTTGGGTCTAAGTGCTCAAAATACTGGCTTGTTTGGTAAAACTGGCGGTAAAGATTTAACAGCCAATAATGCCGTTGTTACTGCTGCCTTCTCTGCTGAAGTATTAGAGCAAGGCAATGCGAGTGAAGTAATTGAGTTGGAACCAAGCCGCGTTTTAGTTTTGAAAAAAACCGATCGCAAGCCTGCACAGCTACAGTCACTTGACGCGGTGAAAGAACAAGTTACTGCTGTGGTTCGCGCAGAAAAAGTGCAGGCTTTCTTGGCACAACAAGCGCTATCTGTAATTGCGGCGCTAAATACTGGCGCTACTCTTGCTGATCAAGCTAAGGCCTTAAGTCTAGAAGCCAAGGCTGCTGCAGGTGTTACTCGTAGCGATAGCACGACTGATAGAGATGTATTGCAATATGCATTCAGCTTGGCGTCACCTGCGGCTAATAAACCCGTATATGGTAGCGTAAGGACAGCTAAAGGCGATCATGCTGTGGTAGCGCTGAATGCGGTCGCCTTAGGCGCTGAAGATAAGGTTCCTGCTGCGCAGCGCGCATCAATTGCAACGCAATTAACCAATATTAATGGCGAATACGAATTTAAAAGCTTTCAGTCTCACCTAGAAGAAGTTGCTAAAATTAAGCGCCCATAAATTCTTATGGATTTTATTGAAAAAGAGCTGCTTGCAGCTCTTTTTTTATGCGCGTCTTAATCTCTAGTTGTGGAGTTTTACTATGAGTTCCGTAAAGCAAGAAGTAATTCTGTGGTTAAACAGTGTAGTGATCGGACTAAACTTATGTCCGTTCGCGGGCAGGCCTACGGGTGAAAATCGTGTACATTTTCAATTGAGTGATTCATCTACTGAAGAGGGAGTGCTAGCAGATTTAATGGCTGAAATGGAACGGTTGGATCAAACGCCTGTTGCAGAGCTTGAAACGACGTTATTAATTATTCCTAATAGATTGCAGGATTTTTTTGATTACACCCAGTTCTTAGTTTGGGCGCAGTCGCAACTTAAACGACATGGGTGGCAAGGTGTGTATCAGCTTGCAAGCTTTCACCCCAATTACTGTTTTGCAGGTGCTGACCCTGAAGATGATGAGAATTTAACAAACCGCTCTCCCTATCCCATTATTCACATAATACGTGAAGCGAGTTTGGCTAAGGCAATAGAGTATTTTGAAGGTGTTGAGGAGATTCCTGAACGCAATAAAGCCTGCGTAGAAGCGCTATCCGTTGCGCAAAAAAAACTGCTGTTTCCTTATCTGTTTGGGGGGTAAAGCTCTCGCTTAAATTGGAGACCTTTAAGCAGAATACGTTCTCAATTTTAAATTCAAATTACGATGCTATGGTGTAGCGATTTCGGCCACCTTCCTTCGATTGATAGAGTGCAGCATCCGCCTTTTCAATCCAGCCGCGATGATCAACAATTTTGTCGCTTAGTTGTGAAATTCCCATGCTGATGGTGAACCTCACTTGTTGGCCTTCAGATATGACGACCATTTTTTCAATGGTTGTACGTAATCTTTCTGCAAATACGGCTGCACCTTGGGCGTCTGTACCGGTGAGAATTACACCGAATTCCTCACCACCGTAACGGCCAGCAATATCTAAATCTCGGACTTGTTCTTTCATCGCGCGGCTGACTTGGCGAATCACATCATCGCCAACAGTGTGTCCGTATTTATCGTTTACCTTCTTGAAGTGGTCGATATCCATCATAATTAAGGTGGATGCTTGATCATAGCGATCAAAGCGTTTGAATTCTTGAATCAAACGCAATTCCCAGTAACCACGGTTGAACAAGCCTGTTAAGTGATCGGTGCGACTAAGGTTTTGTAATTGATTGTTGGCTTGTTGCTGCGCCATTTTGTTGATGGCGGTGTCTGTAACGTCATAAACAATTAAACAAATCTGCTCAACATTACCTTTAGAATCCATGAGCGGGATAATAGTGCTGTTTTGATACATGTGCTCTGCTGTGCCCGTAATGGGGCGATAATGCGGAAAGCGGAACAGGTAAGGGCGTTGCTCCCAAGTCGTAAAGGTCGCATTTTGAAGTACAAATACTGATTGTGCTTTGTGCTTAAACCAAGCTTCAGACAATTCTGGGAAAACAGTGAATATGCTGCGCTGTAGGACATCCTCTGGGGCTTTACCGCTGTGATTTTGCATAAAGCTATTCCACAGGGCAATTTTATAATTTTTGTCCATCACAACTAGGCCAACATCAATATTTTGTAGGATATCCATTAGCCAATGGACGTCTTCAAAAAATTTAGTCATTTCTTTATTGGTTGTAGTCATTCGATATAGGCAGCTATTAGTCGAGTAAATAGTTTAGTTTTTCCACCAAACCAGAGATTGAATGTTCGGCAATCACGATGAGGAGGTCACAATTAATTTTATGGTTTTCAATAGAATAGTTGATTTCTACTACTAACGCCTGCTTCCACGTCATATTGTTGTTTTGGAGTAGGTCGGCGATATTACAGTGCTGGCCTAAAAGCATGGGTGGGCCAAAGCTGAAGTGGGTGTCCAACTGCTCCGCAAGGCCTTTCAGACACGCACCATTCAGTACATTGGCGGTATCCATAAGTAGCTCATACTCGGCTTGCTCATCGGCAACACGGTCATACTTAAGTAGTTTAGCCAAATCGTTAAAGTCGGTGCCGTTGAATATCAACATGGCCTCACCGGCAATACCACCGCCAATAAAGCCTTGGCAAACGCCGTGCACTACATCATTACTTTCGCGGTTTAGAGAATGCAACGCCATTGCAATATCGGTAGGGTTGAGAATGCTGACATGGGGGATGGATAGCACTACAAAGACATCCAGCAATCGAGCCAGTCTATCGCCCGCGCGGCCCATGGCAACGTTGGTGATTTCTTGCAGGCAATCTCGCTGATCTTCCGTAAGTAGGTGTGCGCGCATAGGTATAATCATGCTAAAGAGGTTGAAGTTAAACCAAGCTTAGCATCTGTAACGCAATATGCGATTGGTGAGTGAAAAATTATGTCAAATTGTTTATTAAAAATCATACTTATGTGGCATTTTGGCAGGTATTGCAGTGTTTTGAGTCACCCTTGAGGTGTAATACCATTGTGTTCGTGTTGGGGTCTTGCTGGTACTTCAATAGCTTAAGAGTGCTCCTTTGAGAATTCAGTTTACGTGCATTCTTAATATCAATTTATTTACTTCAGGCTGGCGCAATAAGATATGACTAAATGTTCAAAAATGGCACAAAAACTTCTTATGAGTGCTGCAGTGGCGCTTGTTTTCTCGTTCTTGCTTGCTTGCCAGCTCAGTGCTTCTACGGCCCCTAGTGTAGCTGCAATTGAACCTGCTGCGTGGGAAATGCCGCAGGATCTGGATGCTAAAGCGTACTTTTTGAATTGCGAGTCAGATTTTAAGCGAGTGACAGCTGAACTTGGGGGCTTTACTGGCTTTAAGCCAGCAACAGATTTAGCTCTCTTAAATAAGCTTAATAATATGGATTTGATTTTAGACCAGCAGCTTAGTCGGGCAGGTCTTTATTCGAATGTACATCCCAATAAAGAAGTGCGTTCGGCCGCAGAAGTATGTGAGCAGCGCTTTGTTGAGGTGAGTACGGATATAGGTTTGTCGCGCACCATTTATGATCAACTACAACATGTTGATAGCGCCAAACTCAACCTGACAGATAAACGTTATCTTGAGCATTTACTGCGTGACTATCGCCGTTCTGGTGTCGATAAAGATCAAGCGACGCGCGATAAAATTAAAAAGCTCAGTGAAGACATTAATCTGCTAGGTCAGGAATTTGAGAAAAATTATCGTGAGGGCGGCAAAAAAATTGAGCTTAGCTCAGTGCAAGAGCTAAAAGGTTTACCTGCTGACTATATAGAACGCCATAAGCCTAATGCCGAGGGGAAAATTATTATCAGCACAGATACGCCAGACTACATGCCAGTGATGCAATATGCTAAGAACGATGCACTGCGTGAGCGTCTCTATAGAGCCTATCGCGACATGGCTTATCCCGATAATAAACGTGTACTCGAAAATCTTATGGCGAAACGCTATGAATTGGCTCAGATTCTAGGTTACCCCAATTATGCGACCTATGTGACAGAAGACAAAATGATTCAGTCACCACAAAATGCGCAAGAATTTATTGATAAGGTTTCTGTGCTGGCTACGCCGCTTGCGCAACAAGAATATCAAGTATTGTTAAAGCGCCTGCAAAAAATTAACCCTAAGGCTACACGTGTTGATGATTGGCAAAAAATGTATTTGCAAGAATTAATCAAGAAAGAAAAGTATCAAGTAGATGCTCAACAAATTCGCCAGTATTTCCCCTTCGCAAAAGTCCAGCAAGGTATTTTCGATTTAACCCAAACCATGTTCGGTGTGACTATTCGCCCGTGGCAAACAGAAACGTGGCATCCTTCCGTAAAAGCGTTTGAAATCCTAGATAAGAACCAAGTGATTGGGCGTTTTTATCTAGATATGCATCCACGTGAAGGTAAATACAAACATGCTGCGCAGTT
The DNA here is from genome assembly GCA_005801205.1 of Gammaproteobacteria bacterium. Taxonomy (GTDB): domain Bacteria; phylum Pseudomonadota; class Gammaproteobacteria; order Pseudomonadales; family Cellvibrionaceae; genus Cellvibrio. Next base: position 24,002 of record SYDJ01000080.1, on the reverse strand, counting down.
TGGAATTCAAAGTGGGATAAAAGGTGTGCAGTTGCCGATAGCTGCTTTAGTGTGCAACTTCCCTGGCGGTGAAAACCCCAATGAACTTATGGAGCACAGTGATGTAGAAACCTATTTACATGAGTTTGGTCATTTATTGCATACGCTATTTAGTGGTGAGCACGAGCGCATTGCTTTCTCTGGTACCCGAACTGAGTGGGATTTTGTGGAGGCACCTTTGCAAATGTTAGAAGAGTGGGTGTGGGATGCTGAAACCCTTGCGAGTTTTGCACGTAATCAAAAAGGCGAAGTGATTCCAACGTCTTTGGTTAAGAAAATGCGCGCAGGCCGTGATTTTGGTCGCGGCTTGTGGACTAAACACCAGCTGTTTTATGCGGCGACCTCGTTAAATGTGTACAACAAAAATCCCGCAGAGATTGATCTCGATAAGCTTACTGCAAAAATACAGGCAACCTATTCACCCTTTGGTTATGTCGATGGTACGCACTTTTATGCAAGCTTTGGTCACTTGAACGGATACTCTGCTATTTATTACACCTACATGTGGTCATTGGTGATTGCGAGCGATATGTTTAGCGAGTTTGAAAAGCAGGGCTTGCGTAACCCTGAAGTTGCACAGCGTTATCGTAAAATGGTTTTAGCTCCGGGTGGATCTAAGGATGCGGTTGAGTTGGTGCAGGATTTCTTAGGTCGTCCTTTTAGTTTCGACGCTTTTACGAAAAACTTAGAAAAGACACATTGATTAGTTTAATTATTGAATAAAGTCTTTTTAAAGAGATTATTCAATAAATTATCAATACTCGACACCAAATGGTGCGTCCTCTTAGCTCTATGCACCAAAGTCTCTGCTTGTTTCCTCGGTTATCGCCATATTCCACGCTTTAGTCCGTGTTTTTCTGCTGGCACTTTTTATGCAGGATACAAGTAGTTGTTTAGAGTTACATTTATGTTTTCAATTTATTCTTACTTCGTACATATCAAGCCGGGCAGGTTGGTGCTCTGGTGCTATCTGATTTGGTATTTCGTCACGCTTTACTTTCATTTTGACCCATCGCCGAAATTGTGGATTAATTCGGTGGGTATTAGCGTGGTAATTGGTACAGCTTTAATGTTGAGTATTTCAAGCCGTGCAACGGCAGATTATTGGCAGACATTTCGTTTGTATTGGATGCCCTTTGCGGTATCCAGCTTTGCGGCCTTAATTAAAAACCAACACTATTTTGTGATTTTCTCGTCAGATATTGGTGAGGTTTTGGTTGCGCTAGGATGTTGTGGTCTGTTCTTGGTGATAGTCGCCATCGTGAAATGGAGTTACACGAGTAGGGAGTGGGTGGAAAGCAAGTAATTGGAAAGGCTTGAGCGAGAAGGACGCAGCGGGAATTGAGTAGCAGGAATTTTCTAGCTAGACCGCTCGCAGCCCCTAGCCTTGGCTAGGGGCTTTTTGCTGATTGAAATTATCTAAATGCAATTAATGCAGCCGTTACTGCAACGTTTAAACTTTCCACGCCATTATTCATTGGAATGCGCACGCTTTCGTTGCAAAGCTGCGATACTTCTTTAGATACACCTTCGGTTTCATTGCCTAAGACATAAATACAGGATTGCTCTGGGGTAAATTCTTTTAAGGTGGATTTTGCGTGAGAGGAGAGTGAACAAATCACTGCACCGTCTGCTTTAAAATCTTTTAAAGCGTCTGCCAAATTTTTGCAGCGCAAAATAGGCGCACGAAATACCGTGCCAGCACTCGCTTTAATCACCAGCGGATCAATTTGCGCGCTGCCTTGTTGCGGTAGCAAGATGCCATCAATATTGCCTGCGCAGGCCGAGCGAATAATCATGCCAAGGTTTTGCGGGTTGCTCACTCCATCTAAAGCCAAAAGCGTAAATTTTTTGCCAGCACTTTTGGCGATAAAATTATCGTAGGTTTGAAAACCGCGACAAATTAAATCCGCAGCAACGCCTTGATCTTGGCTGGAATTTTTTGAAATGCGCGAAAGCTCTGCGCGGTTGTGATACAAAATTTCCGCGCCTTTGGCTTTGGCGAGTTTAATAATGTCATCCAGAATATCGGAGGTCTTATTACTTTCCGCTAAATGCAGGCGATGAATATTAGTCGCTTTATCTTGCAGTGCTTCAAGTACGGGTTTGCGACCATAGACGGTTAGCAGGCCATCAAAAAACTTTTTCTTTTCTAAATAGGCTTGGCTATCGCCACGGTCTTTATGCGTGTCGCGTTCTTTGCTCATGCTAAATTCTTTTTAAGTGGGTGTTTAACTGTGTTAATGAGCAACGCAAAGTTGTTTATAGGCGCGCACGGCCTGGTCTAAACCCATTGCAATAGCGTCAACGGTTAATGCGTGACCAATGGAAACTTCAAGTAATTGCGGCACTGTGCGAAATCGAGCTAGGTTTTCTAAATTTAAATCGTGCCCCGCATTTAAACCTAAGCCGATTGTTGAGGCATATTCGGCGGCAACATAATAGCGTTGGAATAACTGCTCAAAGTTTGCGTCTTGGTGTTTGTAAGCCTCTGCATAGGGGCCGGTATAAAGCTCTATGCGATCGGCACCTAGTTGCTTGGCTAATTCAATTTGCTCTAGGTCTGGGTCCATAAACAAGCTGGTACGTACACCCGCATCTTTTAACTGTGCCAGAATCGGTTTTAAACGTTCGCCTGATTTTTTCAAATCAAAGCCATGATCGGATGTAAGTTGATCATTGCTGTCGGGGACGAGCGTGCATTGCTCAGGTTTGGTGTCTAATACTAGCTTTATAAAACCAGGGAAGTCGCCAATTTTTTCCGCGAAGGGGTTGCCTTCAATATTAAATTCCGCGCTGCGATTATCCTTAAGCAGTTCTGCCAAATCATAGACATCGTGCGGGCGAATATGGCGCTGATCGGGGCGCGGGTGTACGGTTAACCCGTCTGCACCAGCGGCCAAACACACTTGGCCGTGGGCAACTACATCGGGGTAACTGCCTTCGCGGGAATTACGAATTAAAGCTATTTTATTTAAATTTACACTAAGTGCGGTTGTTGTACTCACGCTACTAGTTCCACTCTTAATTTCATATTTAATTCCATTCGGAGCGGCGTTTACGTTTTCCAAATAACTGCAACACGAAGGACAGTATGACTCCGACTAAAATTAATATGCCGCCATAAATACGTTGCGTATAGGCATCGCTTTTTTGTAGACGATCATTTTCAGCTTTAAGTACATCGCGCTCAACCAATAATGATTGATTAATACGATTCATGTTTTGGTTTTCTTGTTCTAAATTGATGTCGGATGTTGGTGATTTACGAATTTCTTCAAGTTCTTTACTAAGGTTATGGGCTGCTGCTTGCGCACTCGCCAATTCATTTTTGAGCGATATGTTTTGCTTCTGTAATTCAACCATGTCAGTCGGGCCAGACGTCAGTGCGGCTAGCTTCATGGATGCTGTAGGCTCAGATGTTAAATTCTGGCTGCGCATCCAGCCTTCAATGCCTTCACTGGTTGCAACACGCGACCATTTGTTTTTGTTGGCATCTTCCTCTTCACTTAAAAACTTTAAGCGCGTACCTGTAGGCAAACCATTTTTAATAATGGTGGCTTGGTTGTCCTTATCGGCGCGCAGGGGGATGTAAATGATATCGGTAACGTATCTATCTTCGGCGAAGCTAGAGGTGGAAAAAGTCATTGTGGTTGCGGCAACGCTTATGAGCCCTGCTAATACTATTTTTTTCATGCGAAATCCTTGAGAGATTAAGGCAACACTTTTTTAAAGGGTTTGACGGTTACGTTAGCGTAAACGCCTGCGGCTATATAAGGGTCTGCAGCAGCCCAAGCTTCTGCATCGGCCAATGCATTAAATTCGGCAACGACTAGACTGCCAGTGAAGCCAGCATCGCCCGGGTTCTCATTGTCAATTTTAGGGTGCGGGCCTGCTAAAATTAAACGGCCTTCATTTTTTAATATTTCTAAGCGTGCCAAGTGATTGGGGCGCGCCAACTTACGTTTTTCTAAACTATCTACTACATCTTCACTCATGATGGCGTAAAGCATAAAAAGTCTCTCAAATTATTTGCTGGTATCGTGCATTGCCTCTTCAAAAGTGAGGCCGGTAAGCAAGCGAATACTGCGGAAAATATACATTAAGGAAAGCACCATAATGATCATGGATGGCAACGCAATAACAGGGAAGCTGATTGCATTCATTTTTCCTACTTCAATGTTGAATGCCTCTGTACCAGATGGGCTCATTACAATCATTTTGGCAAGAATATAATTGAGTGTGGAGGATAAGAAAAATGATGCTGCTAATAAATAAGAACCAACACGCAAGGTTTTTTCAAAAGCTTCGGTTTTGTTGTGGGCTTTTAGTGCGGCTGCAATTTTTTCTACATTGAGAATAGTGTCGTTGTAAATAAAGGTTTTAACGAGTGGAAAGCGTGTTTTAGTGGATATCAACACCACTAAACCAATCAAGCCGGGAATTGCGGCTTCTTTAATCGCGTAATATTCAGTAGGTAATTTTAGTATGCCGATACCGCCGGTGAGCAACACACTAAAAATGCCCAGCGCAGAGAAAAAATTAATTTTGCGATTGCTAATAAAATCTTTAAGACCGTAAATAATGGGAAATGCTAGTGCAACGACGAGACCCCATACTGGCCCTAAATATTGGGCCCCACTTAACTTGGTTAAAATAAGGGTAGGGATCACTATATTCATGAGAATATTGATCAGCATATTTTCTTTTTTAGGTGCGGCTTTGGTAAGGGGTTTGGTGCTGCTTTCCTGAGCTGTTGCTGGTTCTTTATTAGAATTATCAGCAGAAAGATTATCGGTCATCATCAGTCTCGGTCATAATGGGCAATCTAGCCCAGTGCTACATTGATTTGTTATCGTTTAAGGCCACTTGTTGGGACGACCCTGTGAAATTTGATTTGCACTGTCATAGCCATTTTTCAGATGGCATTCTAAGCCCAGAAATGCTGATTTCGCGAGCAAAAGAGCGCGAAGTAGACGTTTTGGCTCTAACCGACCACGATACCATAGCAGGGCTGTTTTTGGCACAAAAAGCCGCTGATGAATTCGGTATAACCTTAATTAATGGCATCGAATTCTCAAGCCAGTGGGGCAAGGGCGGTGTGCATATTGTCGGCTTGGGTTTTAAGTTGGATTCGCCTGAGCTCAATGCTGCAATTGAAGCGCAAAACACAGCGCGTTCTGGCCGCGCCGAGCAAATTGCTGCACGTCTTGCCAAGGCTGGCATTACTGGAACCTTGGAGGGTGCACAGTTATTGGCGGGTAATGCTTACGTTGGTCGGCCTCATTTTGCACAACATTTAGTCAATATCGGCGCAGTCAGTAATATTAACGCCGCTTTTAAAAAATATTTGGGCACGGGTAAATCTGCCGACGTGAAATACCAGTGGCCTAACATGGCGACCATTATTGAGTGGATTCACGCCGCTGGCGGCGTTGCGGTTTTGGCGCATCCCTGTAAATACGATTTAACGCGAACCAAAATGTGCGCGCTCATTAAAGATTTTGCCGCAGCGGGTGGCGATGCCTTAGAAGTTGTGAGCGGTATGCAAGCGCATCCGGTCACTGAAGATTTGGCGAAAATTGCAGCGGCCAATAACTTGGCGGCATCCTGCGGCAGCGATTTTCATTTCCCTGGTCATGCTTGGCAGGAGTTGGGTTGCTTTCCTGCGTTGCCGGAAAAGTGCCGACCGGTATGGGAATTGCTCGGTTTTGCCGCATAGGCAATTATTTTTAGAAGGTTAGTTAACGGAAGAGATCGAATGGCTCAGTTTTTTCAGATTCATGCAGAGAATCCCCAGCACCGTTTAATTGTGCAGGCGGCGGATATTATTCGCAAAGGTGGGATAGTGGTTTATCCCACAGATTCTGCCTATGCCTTGGGTTGCCATATTGGCGATAAGGATGCACTCGACCGCATTCGTACAATGCGCAAACTGGATAAAAACCATAACTTTACGCTTATGTGTCGCGACCTTTCAGAGTTATCTACGTTTGCGCGGGTTGATAATGCAGTTTATCGCCTGATTAAAAACCATACGCCTGGTGCTTATACCTTTATTCTGGAAGCGACAGCAGAAGTGCCGCGCCGCCTTTTGCATCCCAAGCGTAAAACTATAGGTCTGCGCGTGCCCGATAATATTATCGCGCTCGCGCTATTGGCCGAGTTGGGCGAGCCCATTATGACCAGCAGCTTGTTGATGCCGGGCGAGGAATACCCCATGACTGATCCCTACGATATGCGCGGCCCCTTGGAGCATTCAGTAGAGTTAATTATTGATGGTGGCTACTGCGGATTAGAGCCAACTACCGTGATTGATTTAACGGGGGATGCGCCTGAATTGATTCGTCAAGGTAAGGGTGATTTTTCACCGTTTGAATAGCTCGAACTTGCCGTAATGCCTTCCTGAGGCTATACCTTTAGGTGTTTGACATTAAATCAGGGTGGCGCGTGGCTAATCGGTTCCGTAAAAATAAAACTAAAGTGCCAGCTTGCGCAGCGATGGCAATTGGGTTCGCATGGTATTGCACTACCGCGAGTTTGTTGGTGCACGCCGAAGATGCAAGCTTTGAGCAGTTGCTTTCAATGCCGCTTGAAGATCTCATGAATATCCAGCTACAAGTTGGTGCCCGCACAGGTGACAATCGGCTGGGTAGTCATAGGGTTCCGGTGGATGTCATTACAGCGGATGAGCTGCGCCGCTCTGGTTATGGTGATTTACCCAAAGCCCTCAATCATCTTATTTCATCTTTCACCTACGATTATTCTACTCTTGATGATTTAACAGATCATGCACGCCCATTTTCACTGAATGGATTAAAAGCGGATCAAGTACTCGTGCTTATCAACGGCAAGCGGGTTCATCAAAGCGCCATTATTGATGTTAACGATTCGCAAAATCGCGGCAGTTCCTCAGTGGACTTGAGTCTAATTCCCATTGAAGCAGTGGCTCGTGTTGAAATATTAAAGGACGATGCTTCATCGCAATACGGTTCCGATGCCATAGCCGGCGTAATTAATGTTGTGTTGAAAACCGATTCAGCCAATGAACTCGTTACCACAATAGGTCAGCGTGAGGCAGGCGATGGCGATCTCATTACCAGCTCCTACAGTTATAGTTCAGAGGCCCTGTTTGTCTCACTGGAGTACAAACACAAGGCCAGCTCAAATACCTCGGGGCTAGATAGACGCGATTACTATTTTGATGGTGACGCGCGCAATGGCGATCATCGTGTTACCCACCGCTATGGCGACCCCGCCATGGAAACCTTGAGCCTCACCTTTAATAGTCAAAGCTTTTTTGGCGACCCTCATGCGTACGCTCAAGGCAAGCTGGTTTATAAGGAGAGCGAGGCCAGTGGTTTTTTTCGTCGCCCGCGTGATGATAGAAATGTGCGCGCCATTTATCCCGATGGATTTCTACCTCAGTTAGTTCCCAAGCAGCAGGATATATTTACCACCATTGGTTACCGCGATCAGGGAGAGGGGTACAGCTATGACGTGTCCAACAGTTTTGGCTACAACCGCGTCAAGATAAACGTAGAAAATAGCCTAAATGCTTCGCTTGGGTTGAATTCACCCACGGATTTTGACGCTGGAACTCTGGGTTTTTGGCATGACAGCATCAATTTTGATGCGACCAAGCTTCTATCTTGGCCCGTGTCTTCGCCTCTGAATCTTGCCTATGGTGTTGAATTGCGGCGCGAGGAAAATCGCATAGACGCTGGAGAAGACGCCGCTTGGGTTGATGGTTTGGTTGCCGTGTTGGATGGCCCCAATATGGGTGTAGATACGGTTGCGGGCGCGCAAATGTATCCGGGCTTTTCACCGCAAAATGCTAAGCGCTTAAGTCGCAATATGCTGGCAGTTTACGCCGAGGCTGGGCACTACTTCATGGACAATGCTGAGGTAAGAGTTTCGGTGCGGGATGAGCACTATTCAGATTTTGGTAGCACGCTTAACGGCAAGTTACTCCTTCATTACGATCCCAATGCTAAGCTCAGCCTGCGCTCTTCTTTGTCCAGTGGGTATCGCGCACCGTCGCTTCAGCAAATGGGCTATTACCGCACCGCAACCTCCTTTGGGCCACGGCCAGGGGGTGGTGTTGTGGGTGTCGAAAACGGTATTTTCCCCGTTGATAACGAGGTGGCAAGGCTGCTTGGTGCCACTGATCTCAAACCTGAGAGCTCCGCTCGATCTAATGTTGGGCTAACGTGGCAATTGTTCCCGTCGGTGCAATTCAATCTGGATTATTTTCATATCGCTATTGCTGATCGCATTATCTTATCTGGAGATATCAATAATGGCCCTAGTCTGCCACTGGCGGCACAGAGCTATATGTTGGCTAATCAAATTACTTTTGCGCGCTATTTTTTGAATGCAGTGGATACTAAAACCGAAGGTTTTGATGTCTCTATTGACTATCAAGCCAGTTTAGCGGGTGGGGAACTACTGCTTAACGCCCAACATCATCGTCACACCACCGATATAGACGCTCTGCAAATTCCGGATCAGTTACATGTGCTGGCGGAGCAAGTTTTTGAACGCTCAGAGCGTGAGCGACTGATTCATTATCTGCCTGAGACTAAGTCGCTGATATCACTAACATACAAGATCAACGATTGGACTCTTGTCGCCAAAGCCAATTATTTTGGTAAGGTGCTCTATGTAGCTTCCTCTGATGATCATCAATCTGATCAATGGTTTGGTGCCAGAACTACTCTTGATGCTGACCTTAGCAAGCAGATTTCCCCCAGTCTTGAACTTGCGGTGGGCGCACACAATATCTTCAACGTCTTTCCCGAGTATCGCAATACCAGCGCCCCCTTTAATGGCGAGGGAAACATTTTGCAATACCGTGGTATAAGCCCCTTCGATTACACCGGCGCTTATTATTATGCGCGAGCCACCTTGTCCTTCTAGGTCGTGTCCTTCTAAGTCGTTTTATGTTGTCTGCTTTCTGTAAGTGATTTACCCCGCCTGAATTGCTAATGGCTCTAGGCCACGCTTATGGCTATAATGCCCGACTACTTTACGGGCTAAGCCCGCCAGAATGGTCAATCTTGGGTTACCTAGTGAATTCATCCAGCGAAGAAAACAGTGAATTTGCACTAACTGCAGAGCCCTCAGCGGTGCTCGTGGCGGATGCAAATGAACTGACGGCAGAATCTGCAGTCATCGCCCCCTCAGCAGCAGAGATTCACTCACGCCCCACTCAAGGCGAAATGCCTTTTGCGATGGTTCATGGTAAGGCTTACACACAGTTACCACAGGATTTGTATATCCCTCCAGATGCTTTGGAAGTTTTTCTTGAGGCGTTCGAAGGCCCGCTGGATTTGTTGTTGTACCTGATTCGCCGTCAGAATATTGATATTTTGGATATCAACGTTTCCGAGATTACTACCCAATATATGGCCTATGTTGATTTGATGGATTCCAGTCAATTCGAATTAGCCGCTGAGTATTTGGTAATGGCTGCGATGCTCGCGGAAATTAAATCGCGTATGCTCTTGCCTCGTTCCAGCGAAGAAGCTGAGGAAGAAGATGATCCGCGTGCATCCTTGATTCGTCGTTTACAAGAATACGAGCGTTTCAAGCAAGCGGCGGAAGATATCAATGCGTTGCCGCGTATTGGCCGCAACATTTATCAAGCCTCTGCGCAAGCGCCAGATCGCAATTTAACTCGCCCCGATCCCGATGTTGAATTGCAAGAGTTGTTACTGGCATTGTCTGAAGTGTTGCGCCGTGCCGATATGTTTGAAAGTCACCATGTGTCTAAAGAAAAACTTTCCACCCGCGAACGTATGGCGCAAGTGTTAGATACGCTGGCGCACAATCACTTCGTTCCTTTTGTGAGTTTATTTAAAGTGGAAGAGGGGCGTTTGGGTGTGGTGGTAACCTTTTTAGCGGTAATGGAATTGATTAAAGAATCGCTAGTTGAAATTGTGCAAAGCGAATCCTTTGGCCCTATTCACGTAAAAGCAAGAATGCAATGACAGACGAAAATTTAACGACAGAAGAAAATCTAGAGCCAGAAGAAATCGGCGCAGAAGGTGTCGCGAGTGCTGCGCTTTCTATCCCTGATGATAGTCGAGAAGAAGCTGGCGAGCCTGCCACTGTTGCTGTGACTCAGCAACCCGTCGATAAAGCCATGCTGCGCAAAATTGTGGAAGGTGCCATTTTGGCGGCAGCTCAGCCGATGACAATCGCGCGTATTTTGGAATTGTTTGACGAAGAAGTTGCGCCAGCGAAAGATGAAGTTCTCGCTGCCCTTCAAGATATTCAAGCGGATAACGCCGAACGCGGTTTTGAATTAAAAGAAGTGGCTTCAGGCTGGCGCTTTCAGGTGCGCGAAGAATTAGCACCTTGGGTGAATCGCCTGTGGGATGAAAAGCCGCAAAAATATTCACGCGCACTTTTGGAAACACTGGCGTTGATTGCCTATCGTCAACCGATTACCCGTGGTGATATTGAAGAGATTCGCGGCGTTGCGGTAAGTTCGCACATTATGAAGACACTGATGGAACGTGATTGGATAAAAGTAGTTGGTCATCGCGATGTTCCTGGGCGTCCATCACTTTATGCAACAACGCGCCAATTTTTGGATTATTTCAATTTAAAAAATCTGGAAGATTTACCATCGCTCAGTGAAATTCGCGATCTAGATGAATTGAATAATGTGCTCAATCTAGGTGATGAAGAAGGTATCGGCGAAAAAGACGATGAAGTTATTCCTGATGTGCCCACGGTTATTCTCGCTGAAGCCTCAGCGATAACCGAGTTAGAAGAATTTGTGGATGGTGAAGAAGCCTTTGTTGATGCTGACGACGAGACAGTTGTTGAAATTGATGAGGCGGTTTTACCGCAAACGAGTACAGAGTTGAGTGCGGATGTCGCACAAGATGAAGATGAAAATACAAATGAGGAAACTAACAAGGCGTAAGTAATAACTGCTTAGCCCTGTAACACTATATGGTGAAGAAAACTAACCACCCCACTTTTGATGGCGCATCAAAAGGTGACGATTCTAAAAGCAAAAATGCTGGCAACAGCAATTCTGCCGGCGCGAATCGTGACAAACCCGCCAAGGCTGTGAAGCCAGCGATTGCCGAATATTTTGCGGCAGCTACTGAAAAAGCCTCACGTAAAAAAGCGGCCGATAATTTTTCGGCAGAATTCAAAGCTAAGCATTCATCCAAACGAAAGCCTGAGCTGATCGAGCGAGAAGCGCGCGCAGAAAAGTTTGGCGATAAAAAAACTGCCAAACTAAATCATGCCGTGGTCTCTGATGAGAATGAAGCAGTTGACGCTGCGGATGAAAAGCTGCAAAAAGTGCTCGCTCGCGCCGGTATAGGTTCGCGCCGTGAAATGGAGCGCGCCATTGAAGCTGGCCAAGTTAAAGTTAATGATCGTATCGCCAAACTTGGTGACCGCGTAACGTCAGACGATAAAATTTTTGTTGATGGAAAACGTGTGGTTTTACGCACTGAAGCCACTCGTCGTCGCGTAATTCTGTACAACAAACCTGAAGGCGAAATCTGTTCACGTTCAGACCCAGAAGGTCGCCGCACCGTTTATGACGGCTTGCCACATTTAAAAGGCGAGCGTTGGATTTCAATTGGGCGCTTGGATTTTAATACCAGTGGTTTATTGCTGTTCACTAACGATGGTGAATTAGCGAATAAATTAATGCATCCATCATCCGTTATCGACCGTGAATACCTTGTGCGTATTCAAGGCAATGTCGATGATGAAATGAAACGCGCTTTGTTGGAAGGCGTGTTGTTGGATGACGGTGTTGCACGTTTTACCGATATTGTTGATGGAGCGGGAGAATCCCGTAACCGTTGGTTCTATTGCGTGGTCATGGAAGGTCGCAATCGCGAAGTGCGCCGCCTGTGGGAATCGCAGGGCGTAAAAGTGAGCCGCTTAAAGCGTGTGCGTTATGCGAATATTTTTATTCCATCACATGTGCGTGTAGGGCAGTGGACTGAGTTGAGCGAAAACGAAATTGCCGACTTGTGTTCAACCGCAGGGTTCGACAAAGACACGCACACCAAGTTGATGCCACCTTCACGCGATGAAAAAAGCACGCGCGCCCGCCACGAAAATAAATTGCGCGCCGCCTCAGCGCCACCCCGAAGAGCAAAGCCTGCGCCGCGCAAACCGAAAGAACAGTAAATCTTTACCACTTCAAACGCCGCGCAAACCGAAAGAACAGTAAATCTTTACCACTTCAAAAGCCGCCGTATGAAAATGCGGCGGCTTTTTCTTTAAAGGAGAAAATAGATGGGATTTGGTCGTATAGGGTTCTTGTTAATCGCTCTTTTCGTGCTGTGCGGTTGTGCGGATAAAACTAATCCTTGGCCAGCAATGGCTAAAACTGATTTGGACTACATTAAACGGATGGTCGAAGAAAATCATCCCGGCTATGTCGATCCCGATAACCCCCAATTTAAAATTCAGTTAGAGCAAAGCTACCAGAATGCGATTAGGCAGCTTACGTATGTGCAATCTCTAGATGCGGTAATGAATCTCACCAACGAGTTTGTGGCGAGCTTTGCCGATGGCCACTTTGTAGTGAATTTCCGCTTTGCGCGTAGTTCCAAAACGTGGGCAGGCATTAAAATTGAACGAAGGCAGGGGCAGTACAGAGTCACCCGTTTAGCCAATGATTGGCCTGTCGCCTTACCGCCGGTTGGTGTGGAGCTTGTATCTTGTGATGGCAGATCAGTGGATGACATCATGCGTATGGATATTCTGCGCTACAGGCTTGCTAATTATGCAGATGACTTTCCGCGCGTTATGTATGCATCAAAACTATTGATTGATGATGGTGTTGGCTGTAGAAAAAATCCAATGGAGTGTGTTTTTCGCGATGAGTCTGCCAAAGAAATCACCTTGCCGATTAAGTGGCAGGCTTCAGGTGATTTGGGTGCCGAGTGGGATGCCAGCCGTAAGAGTAACTCGGAATCGTTTTATATAGAACCTGCGGGGCAATCGCTGTTTTGGGTGCGTGCCCTCGCCCTAAATAGAGTTCTTCACTTAATCATGGCTATTGGTATTGTTCAGCTATTTCAGTAAACCGCTATCTGCATCGTGCATGTAGCCTAGCGTTCAGCCCTCTGTTTTCTAACTTTACATAGTACCAGTTTGTGGTACTATGTAAAAATGAAGAAAAAACATCAAAAAACTCTTGCCCTCATCTTTTCGCGTCCTGTAAGTGGGAATGTTCAATGGCGTGATATTGAAACGTTATTTGTCGATTTGGGCGCTGAGATTTCTGAGCGAGAAGGCAGTCGAGTTGCGGTGGTGCTTTTCAATGAGGTTAGGGTTTTTCATCGCCCCCACCCCAGTCCGGACACCGACAAGGGGGCTGTAGCAAGCATTCGAAAATGGTTAGAACAACACGGGGTATCTCCATGAATACTATGACGCTAGACGGCTACCATGCCAAAATTGAGTATGATTCTGAATTAGACACTTTCCGAGGCGAAATTCTTGGGTTAACTGGAGGGGCTGATTTTTATGGCAAAAATCCCAAAGAATTAAAAGCTGAGTTCAAGAAGTCCTTAAATGTGTTTCTTGAAGTTTGTAGAGAAAAAGGTATTGAGCCGCGCCGTAATTACTCAGGAAAATTTAATTTAAGAATCTCACCAGAGCTGCATGAGCAGCTTGCCATTAAGGCTCAAGTTATTGGAAAAAGTGTAAATTCTCTTGCGCAAGAAGCATTGCAACAGCTTGTAGCAAAAGCAGGCTAACAAGCTTTTTCGTGCTGAGTATTTCTACAAAGATTTCTGTATTGTTTTTCGCTTAGGGTATTTATGAGTGTCACCACTTGAACAGTTAGTTTCATTTCTTCCAAAACAAAATTGCAATTGCACACAACCAACCACTTACCGCTAAAAGCTTCCACACTTTATCGGGGTGGCGTTCCATTAAGGGTTGTTGGCGATGTGTTAGCCATTCAGGGTTGGGGCGTTTTAAATCTTGAAGCCATTCCGATAGTGCTTCGTAACGCGCGCTGGGGTAAATGCTCAGGGCTTTTTCTAGCGCTTTATCTAACCAGTAAGGCACCAAGGGATTGTGTTGCATGGCAGAAATATATTTTAATTTTTGAAAGCTATTTAAATCTGTGGCATTGGCGTAGTTAGCACCGTAGGGTAATTTACCGGTGAGCATTTCATATAAAAGTACGGCTAGCGAAAATTGATCTGACGCTGGGCCTGCCTTACCGCCGTATCTATATTCTGGTGCAGAATAATCGGCGGTGCCTAAAATAAGATCGCGCGTGAAAGGCGCTAACACTTCTTCAACACCTGCTACCCAGCATGAACCGAAATCCACAATCATCGGCCCTTTGGCGCTAATCACGATATTGTCCGGTTTTAAATCTTGGTGCAGCGTATCTTTGCGGTGAAACACGCGAATACCGCGAATTAAATGTTCCATTAATTCCACTGCATCCACTATCGCTAAAATGCCGCGCTCTTTTAATAATTGGGTGAGTGTTGGGCCGGGAATATATTCGGTTAAATAATATAAGCATGAACGCGATTCTGGTGCTGGAATAACTCGCGCAACTTGGGGGCCACTGATGCGTGCGCCAATCCAAGATTCCATGACAAATCGTTCAATATAGGCTGGGTCATCTTGAAGGTTTACGGATGGCGTTTTCATGACTAAGGCTCTGCCTTTTTCATCTTCCACTAAATACACTTGGCTGCGGGTAGATTCGTGCATAATTTTTTTAACGTGCAGGCCATCAATGGTTTGCCCTGGTGATAAAAAAGGTGGGAAAGGTAGGCGTGATAAGACTTGAATTGCATCGCTCTGGGTTGCGCTGCCGAGCTGTTCAATCGCCACAGCTTGAATGCTGATGTTGTCATCACTGTTATGGCTTAGCGCCAATTCAATCGCGCCGTTAACCAGCGCATCTAAATTAGTCCGATTGGTTTTAATCAGCGTTTTAAATTCTGCGGCTGGAATAAATTCGTGAATGCCATCGCAGCTTAAAATAAAGACATCGCCAACGTCTATTTCGCAGGTGTGCATATCCACTTCTAAATAAGGGTCTGCACCTACCGCTCGGCTTAAATAATTCGTGTTGCGATCAATGCGCTGGGTGTGGTCGCGGGTTAGGCATTCCAAATCTTCGCCGCGTAAACGATAGATGCGCGTATCGCCCACATGAAAAATAAAAGCGGTTGAGCCTTTTAAAATAAGCGCAGAAAAAGTGGTGAGATAACCTTCGCCATAAATTGAATTTTGGCTGCGGCCAAATAGGCTTGAATTAAGTGCTTGAATAACGCGCATGGCAGATTGCTGCGTGCGCCACGTATCCGGTGTTGCATAGTAATCCGTTAGAAAACCTGCAATGGCCGTTTGGCTCGCTTCGCGCGCGGCCATACTGCTGCTAACGCCATCGGCAATCGCAATCGCAATACCTTTGCTGGTGAGTGCATTGCCATCGGGAATGCGTGCGCCCACTGTATCTTGATTCTCGGGTTTTTTACCGCCCTCACTGCGCTGAGCGAAAGAAACGCGTAAGGTGGATTGCAGGTGATCCATAAAATTATCTTTTATTTATTGCGTGAGTATCACAGTTTAATAGAACAGCCCGCATAAAGCGGGCTGTTCATTATTTAGATTTTCATTTGAGCTTTAATCAAAGCCATTTTTATTTTGGCAACTTCGATTTAAGCCACTTCAATTTTTTGCAGAGTACCATCTTCATTCACTTCCACTGTGTGACCCTTAGGTTCTTTCAAAAATTGAATGAAGATAAAGGCTAAGGCTGCGGAGCCTGCGAGTACGTAGAAGAACGTTTGAATTTCTACAAAGGTATTAATGGTTAAGAATGTTAAGGCTCCCACGTTACCATACGCACCTGCCATGCCAGAGATTTGGCCCGTCATGCGGCGTTTGATTAAAGGTACAACCGCAAACACAGAACCACACCCAGCTTGAACAAACAGTGAGCATATAATTACCGCGCCAAAGGCTAACACCAGCGGCCAATCGCTATTGATTTGCGAGAGGAGAACATAGCCCACTGCGATGCCGCCAAAAATAACTGACATTGAGAAACGACGACCTAATTTATCGCTTACCCAACCGCCGCCGGGGCGTGCGACTAAGTTCATAAAGGCGAAGGAGCCACCGAGCATGGCGGCTTGGGAAATGCTCATGCCTTTAAAGGTATCCATAAAGAAAGCTGGCAATACCGATACAACCGCTAATTCAGAACCGAAGCAGGCAAGGTAAGCCCAACTTAAAATGGCGACTTGTTTAAATTCATATTTATCGTGTTCAGGCACGCCATTTTTAAGCATGTCTTTGTTGACGCGATAAATTTGTGAGAATTGAAAAACAAAGAGCGCGATTAGAATGATGTACATAATGTTGGTGGTAGATGCGCTCAATAATTTTAAATTGGCCGGTGACATCTTCCACGCAAGTACGGCGAGAATTAAATACATGGGTACGTTTAGCGCCACATAAAACCATAAATCTTTTTTGTTGCTAACTTCTAGGCCGCCGGATTTTTTGGGTTTGAAATAGGTTGAGCCTTTGGGTGTATTGCGGGCGTACACATAAAAAATCACACCGTAAACCGCCGCAAACACGCCTGCAGCAGCCATTGCATAGCGCCAGCCATCAATGCCACCAAAAACATGAATCGCTAAAAAGGGCAGTATAAAACCTGCAGCCGCAGCACCAAAGTTACCCCAGCCACCGTAAATACCTTCTGCAAGGCCAACTTGACGCGCAGGAAACCATTCACTCACCAAGCGAATACCAATCACAAAGCCTGCGCCTACAAAACCCAGCATAAAACGGAAGAGTGCAAGTTGTTCGAAGGTTTGTGCAAATGAAAAGGCAATCAATACGGCGGAAGAAATAATGAGTAAACCGCTGTAAATGGTGCGTGGCCCAAATTTATCCACCAAGCTACCGACGACAATTCGCGCAGGAATAGTGAGTGCAACGTTAAGGGTTAACAAAGCTGCCCATTGTTGTGGCGTCATTTGTACCGATTGCATAATCAGTGGTTTAAGCGGTGGCAAGCTAAACCACATCACAAAGGTCATAAAGAAGGCAAACCAAGTGAGGTGCAAGGTTGCGACAGATTTGTTGGAGAAATCCAACAGGTTTAATTTGGGGCTGCTCATTGAGAATCATCCAAGCTGGAAAGTAGGTTTTGTTTTGGTGCGTGCAAAATAGACATCTTGAGTTTTGCAACAGCTGTGCCAATGCCAAAATGGTGCTTAAATGGCTATTTTTATGCGATATGCTGAAATATTGTGCATGAAAATAGAGTGGGCATGCTCCAAATAAATGCCATGAAAATTGTTAATGATTATTGTTGGTGCGTTTGTGTTTTTTTGGTTGTCGCTATCGAGTTAGCGGAGCGATCATATCCGCTAGCGGCAATGGGAAGATGTTTTAGTGGTATGCGAGGGGGGAAACCCTCCTTTACGAGTAGTCAGCGATCACTCGTAAAGGAGGCATCCATAAAGGAGGTGAGGCGCTATTTACCCATTGATTTGGTGTCTGTGCCTTTTAACTTGTCGAAGGAGCTCTAAGATGTTTTGCACCAGCCGACTGGTAGTACGCACGCCCATGTTTACGGCGGTATCAAAAATATTTTCGGCGATAATTTGCGATTTAATATCGTCACCGCGCACGCGGTCCCAGTAGTCGCGCTTATAAATATCGCGGGCTTGTTGTTCGGTGAGGTTGCGAATATCCAGAGTGGGGTAGGCCGCTTGCGAAATCCCGTACTTGGTTGCCCCACCTCGGTCGTTAGGGACATCAGTAAACTTTGCCCCTCCTTCTTTTGCCAGTGTAATCACAATGGCATCGTTAAAATTGGCCATAACTAAATCCTTCTTAATCAACATTGATTGAAAAACAGCACGGTAAGAGTGTTTTAATAAACCTAGTTCGTCAATCTGTTTGATTAAAGCACAGAAAGAATTTGGCACCAAAAGCGACCTAGAGTGCTGCTTTTGTGATGATAAGAGAGGTTTGGCGGTATTAAGTGTGCGGCAAGCCTTTCGACTGCTATACGCTCGGGGTGGGCGGGAATATCAATGTGATAGTACAGAAGGCTTAAACATAATCCCAAGGATTAAAAAGTTTTACGCCCGCGCCTTCAAAGTCTGAAATATTGCGTGTTACTACCGTCATGTTATGTACGCTGGCGGTTGCGGCTATTATTGCATCGCGTTCAGATTTCTTATCTGGAACGTGCAAACCTGCGCAGATTTGTGCCACGGCGGTATCCATCGCTAAAATTCTTCCATTAAAAAATGGCATCACTTGGCCGTTCATCCACAGCCGCAAATGGTTTCCTTGCGGCGGATCTTTTCGAGTTACGGTTAAAATGCCGATTTCAATTTCCATGATGGTAATTGCGGAAATGAACAGGTTCTCGGTCGCGATGGACTCACTCCATTCCACAACGTTTTTATTGGCCTTTCCCGAATTCCTTTTTCGCAGTTCAGAAACCACATTGGTATCAAGTAAGTACATTAGGAAAGATCCGGTATTTTCAGCTCTATGGCTACTTTGGGTACTTCAAAGTCAATATCCACTTCTGCGGGCATTGAAAGTAGGTCTGCAATACTTTTACCCGCAGTCGTTAGCTTGCGGTACTCACTCACACTCATGAGCACAAAAGAGGTTTCGCCTCTATCGGTAATAAATACCGGGCCTTTTAACGCGGCTCTTTTGGCGCCGCTGGTGTCTTGATTGAATTCTCTGCTGGAGTAAATAGATACCATATAGCCCCCTCTTTTTGATCAATGTAGATACGTTACTACATTTGTGAGGGGGCTGCAATTGGTTAATGTGTGAGCTATTAAAACTTCACCCTAACCCCAATCTGCACGCTTCTGCCGGCCTCTGGTGCTATTTCTCTTAAATAAGAAGATGCGTTACGAATGTCGGCGTTGGTTAAGTTGGTGGCTTTGGCAAAGAGTATGTAATCCGCGCCGGCGTTATTGAAGGTGTAATCCACTCTTGCATCCAAACGATTATAAGAATCCGTTTCGCTTTCGTCCTTGCCTGCGTGATTTTGTTTGGCCGCGTGAGTGGCGCTGATATTGGCGCTCCATTGGTTAACATTAAAATCCAGTGAGCCGCCAAAACGTGTTGGGGTGATGCGCGGTAAATCGCCGCCTTCATCCAAGGTTGCGCGCACATTATCGCTAAATAAACGCAGGTTCCATTGCGGATGAAATTGAATTTTTACTTCAGTTTCAAAACCTCTAAAAGTGGCGTTGGCTTGCGTGTATTGGTAGCCGTTTAAATCGTCGATAATTTCATTCAGGTTTTCGGCGTAAATAAAATCCTTAACTTGGTTGTAAAAAATATTGCTGGAAAATTGAATCTTATCGCCATGCCAGTGATAACCCAATTCGAGATTGGTGCTGGTTTCTTCATTAAGTGCTTCATCGCCAATTAAAAAACTGCCGGTGGCGGGGTGGGGGCCATTAGCAAACAATTCTTCTATGCTGGGCGCGCGCTGTGATTGTGCGAGGCCCACGCTGAATTGTTGATCTTGGGTAAAATGCCAGGTAGTGGTAGCGGAGAGGTTAAGGCTGTCATGGCTGATAGAGCCTCCTGCCTCTGGTGAAATTGTTTGAGTGTCGCCGCGCGCGCCAATTTCATAAGTCCAATCGCCGCGCTTGGTTTCTTCCACAATAAAAAAGCCAAGATTGCTAATATCTGATTTGGGAATAAAGGCTTCTTCACCAATGGCCGCAAAGGTGCTTTGTGCGGCTTGCACACCCAGTGCGCCATTCCAATCAATCGCAAAAAACTCGAGTGGGTTGTGAATTAATTCGATGCGGCCTTCGTACGCATTGTTGGTAAATTTTGTGCCCGCTTCACCGTTTTCCATTTCGGTGTGCTCATAATCATTGTGCCCAAGGCGTGCGCTGATTTTTTGAAAGCCGTCAAAGGGATTGTTGAGCTCGCCTTTTAAATCGTAGCGAGTTTGGTGCATATCAATTCGCACGTGCTCGTCGCCATCGGGTGGCACGCCGTAATTGTTATCGAGTGTGTTCACACTTATGCCGATAAAATCTTCGCCGCTAATATAAGACACGCCGAGCGTACCGCTTTTGGATTCTGCATCGGTATTGGGAATAATACCTTTGCTCGCGGTTGCTACATCTTGCGGCGTTTTTTCCGCGTAACCGGGAATTTCCATATCGCTACTTTCGCGTTTAACGCCGTCGATATGAAAGGCAAAATCGCCCGCGGCGGCATTGAGGCTGCCCACGCCGACGGTTTCGTTATTCACGCTTGCATTGCGTAATTCAACACCGCCGGTAATCGCGTCTGGCAACTCACTAGGAATGCGGTTATCTAATACATTTACCACGCCGCCAATGGCACCGCTGCCGTAGCGCAAAGCCGCTGGGCCGCGCAGCACTTCAATTTTATTGGCAAGCAGTGGCTCTAAAGTTACGGCGTGGTCGGGGCTGGCGGCAGAGGCATCCATGGAACCAACGCTGTCTTGCATGACTTTCACGCGGTTGTCGCTTTGGCCACGAATAATCGGCAGGCCTACACCGGGGCCGAAGCTGGCGGAACTAACGCCAAGTTGACCGTTTAGGGTTTCGCCAAGGGTTGATGAAGACGCGTTTTGTAAATCTGCGCCGCTCAACAGGTTCACCGGTTTGTTAACTGCTTCAATGGTTTTTGCAAAGGGCGATGCGGTAACGACAATTTCTTCAAGTTCATCCGCAAAAGTGGTGGAACAGGCAGCGGCGAGCACTACCGCGAGGTAATGTTTTGGGAAGGTTTTCATCTAACTAACTCCAACAGCAAAGGATGCAGCCGTAACGCAGCACCAGCAAAGGTCTGCGCGTACAGCAATCAAAAATTAAGGTTTAGCGGCTGTGGAATTGAGTGGGCGGGGCGCGAATATGGGCAAAAGGCGTGGCAATACGGGGGCTAGCGGAAATACTAAGACGTAGTGCAAGAGCGGCGACCAGCAGAACCGGTACGAGAACCTGCTGGCTGATAAGGGTTTTATCGAGGCCGATGACTTGTTGGCAAATAGCACAAGTATCATCCGCCGGGACAAAAACGCCATGGCCATGGCTTGCCTCTAAAATCGAGGTGAGCAGCAAAACAGCCGCTGCAGCAATGAGCCAGGGGCGTAGTTTTTGGGTGGATTGGCGGATAAGTTTAAACATGAGCGCAATCTAAAGAAGTTTTTTGGATGTCGCAAGTGTTACGTTATAACAATTGCAAAAAAGACAGCTTTAACGGAAGCTAGCAGCAAATGATGACTCTTTTATGTATTGGCAAGCGAGGGGCGAGATGTTCTGGGCGGTATTGATTCTGGCTATATTTGCCGTGGCTTTCGGCATTGCAATTTATCGCATCGATAAAAACGTAAAATCCAAGTACGAGAAGAAATTTAACCCCAATGAATGGCAGCTGCCGGATCATATTGAATTACCTGTGGCAATTGAAACCACGCCAAAGGTTTCTTTGCCAGTACAAGTTCAATCCTCTGTGCCCGCTGCTAGTGTCAAAGTGGCTTATGAAATAAAACCTTCCGTGTACGGTGGCGCACAGCAAGCTTTTTACAAGGCGATCCAGGTTGCCTTGGCGGGCGAATACTATTTATTCACGAATACGAATGCGGCGGATGTTTTAAATGTGGTCGCTGGCAATACCCTTGCCACGCAAGTTGCGCTTAATAATCTAACCACCAAGCAATTTGACTTTGTCGTGTGCTGTAAAGCGAAGTTAACACCTGTGTGCGTGATTGATGTCGGGAATAGAGTCGATGCGCAATTAAAATCAGTTTGCGAAAGTGCGCAGTTGCCTTTGGCGATTTTTAATACGCAAGCAGACTACGATTCACAATTACTGCGAGCGAAAATATTGAGTGTTATTGCTGTGAATGCTTCGGTAGTGGCTTTAAACAACGAATCTACGATAAATATTGTGGATGAGAAATCAATTAATACGCTAAAAGATAATGGCATTAATTTGGTCTTGTGTCCTGAGTGTTCAGCCGTCATGCTCAAACGCAAAGCGAAGAATGGTGAGCATGCGGGCAAGTTATTTTGGATTTGTTCTACTTACCCTAAGTGTCGTGGAATACTGCCAATTACTAAGGAGGCACACGTAAAGAATACTGTTTGATTCGAAACCCTATGCGGCAAACGCACTAATGAATACAGAGGTACATGACTGGCGCTATAGTCATTCTTGTGCTGCACTTACTGGATTCCAACGACAATTAGAGCGATTTGTAATGACAAATATTGAACAGCAGCCCCAAGGTACATTGACACTACAAACACTCTCTATGCCGGCCGATACCAATCCACTGGGCGATATTTTTGGCGGTTGGCTCTTATCACAAATGGATATTGCTGGTGCCATTCTTGCGATTGAAATCGCGCACGGGCGCGTAACAACTGTGGCTGTAAGCAGCATGAAATTCTTACATCCTGTACCCGTAGGTTCTTTAGTGAGTTGCTATTCAGTATTGCGCGCCATCGGCAATACATCCATTCGCGTCGGCATAGAAGTATGGATAAAGGATTTTAAAACGCACAAGCGCTTAAAAGTTACCGAAGGCGAATTCGTGTATGTTGCAATCGATGAACGCGGAACAAAGCGCCCAGTCAATAGCTAGCCGGAGTTCTTAAATGGGCTTAAGAATTTCGTTAGGCTTACATCAAAATTTTGATAGGTTACTCAGTTCAATAAAATAGCCCATAAAAATCAATATTAAGCCACAACAGAAAACTTATAACTCATTACAGACGTATATTCTTTGCCTGGGCGCAAAATAGTATTGGGGAATAATGGTTGATTGGGTGAATCAGGAAAGTGTTGTGGCTCTAAACAAAAACCACTACGGCGAGCGTAATTCCAGCCTTTGCCCATTAAGGAACCATCCATCCAATTGCTGGTATAGAATTGCACGCCAGGTTCTTGGGTAAATACTTCTAGCACACGGCCAGAATTTTTTTCTAACACTCGTGCAGCCAAACTTAATTCGTTGGCGTGAGCTTTATTCAGCACAAAGTTGTGATCATAGCCATTGCCGTTTTTAAGTTGCTTGTCATCTTGATTAATGCGCTCGCCAATTAAACGCGGTGTACGGAAATCAAATGGGGTGTTTGCAACTGAAGGCAACTCGCCAGTTGGAATGGCTTCATCATTAATGGCGGTAAAATGGTCCGCGTTAATCATAACTTCATGATCAAGCACATCGCCTTTGCCTGCCAAATTGAAATAGGCGTGTTGCGTTAAATTTATCGGCGTCGCCTTGTCAGTAATGGCGTGATATTTCACTAGAATTTCATTGTTATTGGTCAACTCATAAACCACGCTAACATCGAGATTTCCAGGATAACCCTGGTCGCCATCCACACTTAAATACTTAAGTGTAATGCCCACAGAATTTGTAGATTCAAAGGATGTTGCATCCCACACTACCTTATCAAAACCCACCAAACCACCGTGTAAATGGTTGTTACCATTGTTTGTGGCTAATGAATAAGTTTCACCGTCGAGCGTAAATTTCCCATTGGCGATACGGTTGCCAAAACGGCCAATTAAAGCGCCGAAATAAGGCACATCTTTTTGTTGATAGGATTCAATATTATCGAAACCGAGATTCACATCGGTAAATACACCGTGTTTATCTGGCACATGAATTTCAGTAATGATACCGCCGAAATTGGTAATCTTAACCACCATGCCTTGCGCATTAGTAAGAGTAAATAACTCTGCCGCTGTGCCCGAGGATGTTTGCCCGAAGGATGATTGCGATATGCTCAGTTTTGCACCGCTTACTTGCGTCATAGTGAACTCTCTAGTTGTCATTGTGCTCGTTAGGAGCAACCGCTGTTTGTAGAGCGGCATAATACCCTATGCCTTTGTGGGCGCTCTACACAAACAAAAAAGCC
>SYDJ01000079.1 GCA_005801205.1 Gammaproteobacteria bacterium | reverse complement strand
TGGATGGTGAGTTGAGGCTTGAGCTAGAAAAGGAACTACTGCTAATGGAGCTTGCGCTGGATGGTGAGTTGAGGCTCGAGCTAGAAAAGGAGCTGCTGCTAATGGAGCTTGCGCTAGACAGAGAGCTTTGGCTAGAGCTGCTTACTGAGCTTGGTGGCGTTGGGAGCGGCTGTGTTTTGGCAATAATGGTTTTAACGGCGGACCAGTTTCCAACTGCGTCACCCGCGCTAACCCCGTAGGTATAGGTGCTGTTAGGGGCTACGCTGAAATCAGCATAGACAAGATCAACGGCATCAATTTGATCGATTTGGATTTGGTTGCGGTAAATTTTATAGGCGGTAACCCCAACGTTATCCGTTGCGGCAGCCCAAGAGAATACAACTATATCGTACGAAGTAAAGCTTAGTGTAACTTCAGGGACTATAGAGGGGGCGGCAATATCAATAATCACTTTTGGCACGCTGGAGCTGGAGGCGGCGCTTGAGTTTGTGCTTGATTTTGATGTGAGCGATGAGCTGTTTGACGACGTTACTGACGCTTGGCTAGAGCTAGAAGAGCTTAGGGGTGCTGTTGAGCTTAAGGCCGGGCTTGAGCTGCTTGCCTCACTGCTGGTCACTATATTGTCTGATGAGGAGGTTTGTGGTTTGGTATTGGTGTTGTTGCTCGCAGTAAAACCGCTGCCACTACCACCTGCACTGCCGCCGCCACCACATGCGCTCAAAAGCGAAATTATTGTCGCTGCAACGAGGGTGGTAATCTTGGGTAAGTTGAAACTGCTCATCGGGTACTACCTGTCACATGCTACGCTATAGATGAAATGGGTCTGAGACAACTTGACCCTTGATTACTCTATTTGTAGCACTAACGCGTCTATTTTGCTGAAGTTGTTAGGGCAGATTTCTTATTTATCGATGCATTGCTCGAAAACTGTGATGTCTAGTTCTGCCAAGTTGGGCAGGTTATAGCATATTTTGTTATAAGTTAATTTACGCGCCGAGATTTTATTCAAAAACTGTTAATTAGTCCTCATCTGCAGAGTTGGTTTGATTCAGGGGCATGTCGTATTTTTTGATGAGGTCATAAAAAGTTGGGCGTGTTATGCCCAGTAGTTTTGCGGCGGCGGAAACGTTGTTGTCGGTCATGCTGAGTGCGCGCAAGATCGCATTTTTTTCTGCTTCTTGGCGCACATGGCGCAGGTTGAGCGATAGCTCGCCGGCTTCTGCAAGGCCAAGATCTTCGCGGGTAAGATATTTTCCTTCAGCCATAATAACGGCGCGCTTTACCTTATTTTCCATTTCACGAATGTTGCCGGGCCAGTTGTAGCCTTCAACTGCAGCGATTGCATCGGGTGTTAGGCCTGCAACGCTTTGGCCATGTTCTTTGGTAAATTTAAGTTGGAAGTGGCGCGCAAGCAGTGCTTTGTCGCCTTGGCGCGCACGTAAAGGTGGGATGTCAACGGTCATTTCACATATGCGATAGAACAAGTCTTCACGGAAGCTGCCTTCATTGACCATTTTTTGCAGGTCTTTGTTAGTTGCACAGACAACACGCACATCTACCGGAATCTCGTTGCGTCCGCCGACTCGCTCAATAACGCGCTCTTGTAAAAATCGCAGCAGTTTGGCTTGCAAGTTAAGTGGCATATCGCCAATTTCATCGAGAAACAAGGTGCCTTCATTGGCGGTTTCAACTTTCCCTAGAGTTTGCTTATTTGCACCTGTAAACGCGCCTTTTTCATAGCCAAAGAGTTCGCTTTCAATCAGGTTTTCGGGGATTGATGCGCAGTTGATGGCGACGAATCGATTGTTTTTACGTGGGCTCAGCTGGTGAATTGCGCGCGCCATTACCTCTTTACCAGTACCGCTTTCGCCCAACAGGGTGCAGGTAACGGTTGTAGGGGAGATTTTCTCCAATTGACGGCAGATTTTTAGCATCTGTGGGTCATTGGTGATTAGGCCTTCAAGCGGAGCTTGATTGGTGAGGGTTAGGCGGCGATTGTCAGACTCTAAATCGAAAATATGGAAGGCGCGTTGAACGATCAGATCGAGCGTATTGGCATCCACGGGCTTGTGATAAAAATCGTAAGCGCCCATACCTACAGCGCGAATCGCATTCTCGTGATCGGTTTTGCCGGTCATAACGATGATTTTGCTAGAGGGTGCTATACGTAAAATATCTTGAATGCAGTGGAAGCCTTCATCCACGCCGTCTTCATCGGGCGGTAGCCCCAAGTCCTGAATAATCACTGCCGCTTCATGCAGGCGCACGGCAGCAACAGCATCCGCGCGATTTTCCGCAAAGATGGTTTCGTATTGATCAAAGTGCCAGCGCAATTGGCTTTGCAGCCCTAGGTCATCTTCAACGATCAGCAGAATAGGTTTTTGATTCAGAGGCTTAGTCATGCGGGATTATGCATCCATTTTATTCAGGGGTAGGGATATGGTGATGGTTGTGCCCTCGCCAACGGTACTCATAACGTTGAGCGTGCCGCCCAATTCACTGATGTACTCGCGCGATAGGTAAACACCGATGCCCATTCCTTTACCGGATTTTGTCGTTTCAAAAGGTTTAAACAGGCGGTTGTGAATAAAGTCCCAGTCCATACCTGAACCGCTATCCTCAATGGTAATCACCGCCCTGTTATTGATGTAGGCGAGTGTAACATGAACTCTGCCGCCAGAAGGCGTGGCCTCGAGCGCGTTTTTAATGAAATTCGTGATGGTCATCACCAAACGAACTTGGTCGGCATTGAGTGTGTATTTTGATTTTTCGACACTGCTGGTCAGTTGCGAATTATTACGGCGGCATTCGGCGACAGCCTGTTCAACTATGTCGGTCAGATTCAGGCATTTAACGAGATCCGATTCATCGCGGCGGAGCTTTTTGAGCAGGTTATTCATGCGATCAACAGAGTTGCTGATGGTTTTAATCGCATCTTCCACAAAGGCGGGGTTATCTTTGTGTTTTTCAGCGTTTTTCACCATAAGTGCTTGTTGGGCGATCAAATTATTGAGATCGTGAATAATAAAGGCGACCAGCTTGTTATAGGTGTCGAACTGTTTGCCTTCCGCTAATTGATCGGCTTGATGATGGCGTTTTAAGTAGCTCGCAATTTGGCGGCCAATCGTTTTGAGTAGGTCTAAATCCTCCCAGGTGAGTGCGGTGTCATCGACCGGTTTGGTAAGTGCCATAAACCCAACCAGCTCTTCGCCCACAATCAATGGAAAAATCAGCCAGAGGTGGGGAAAGTTGCGCGCCCAATAAGGTAACAAGTGATTGTTTTGGCTGAGCGCTTCATTGTCACCGCTATCGGGGAAGTAAACCCACTCCAAGTCTAAGAAGGCTTGGCAAAAAAGGCTGTCCGCGGGTTCTTCCTGTAAATCGACAATTCTTGGCAGGTTTACTTGATAAACAGGCTCGTAAAACCCTTGTTTGAGTAGCCAAATGGCGCCACCCGGAGCCTTTGTTGTAGAGGCTACAGCGAAGAAGGCGCGCTGATTCACTTCACTCGCCTCCGCTGGCTGAGCAAGGTAATTAATGATGCGCAGCCATTCGCTGCGGTAATCGTACTTGTGGCGAAATAGGTGTTTATTGATCAACACGGACAGTCGGGAGCGTAGGCTGTTGGATACAAACACCATCGCTATAATCATTACCGCTGCCACTAGAACAAAGCTGTAAATCACCGTACCCCAGTTGCCGCCATAAAGGCGAACGTAATAGCCGCCAAGCGAAAGCGAGGTGATAAGAAGTCCGACACCTATTAACGATGTGGTGTAAAACGCGATGGGTCGGGAAATATTGAAATTAGCGGTGCGTTGGGATTGCTGCAATGGCACCAGCGCGCCCAGTGACATGAACAGACAGGTTGCAATAGAAACTGCTGCGCGCGATTGCCAGAGTAGAGGGTCAATTCCCTGAAAAATCAGTCCATGAGTGTATAGGTAGATGTCATAGAGAAAAATGGCACCTAAATTCATGCAAAGTAATTTGATTTGACGATCATTGCTAGCGGCATAGCGGTAGAGTTGCTCAACGCTCACCAAGCTAATAACGGCAAGGCCCAAGGCGAACCAAGGTGTTAAGACTAAGATAACTTTAATGTCTAGCAGTGCAAATAGCAGAATTAAACCTGTTAGCGGCCAGCCTATGCCAAAGAGTATTTGCAGGCTGCGGGGGAATTGCTGCTGTTTGCTATGCTTGCGCAGACTCAAGGCTATTGCCAACACCCAGGTGTTGTAATGTAGGCACTCTAAAAATAGCAGCCAATGAGTGCTTAATTGGTTGCTGGAAAAAGATAGAGCGATAACCGCGAGATGTAAGGTGTTAATGCCTGCCGCAACCGCAAAGGCAAACCCGCGCTGTTGGTGCCAAAACTGATAAAGGTATGTAACCGTAAGTAAGGTCGATACGATGGCCGCGCTCAAAAAGGCGGTAAAGGTAACTTCTGTATATTCCATATCTAAGGCTTATTCCCGATCAAATGATTCGGCAAGCATAACATTGAGGCGATCTAGATCAAAAGCTATGCATCTAATCTATATGAGGCCTAGGCTTTGGATTTATGAAGGTAAGCATTAACGAGTAGTTTTGGCTATAATGACTACGAACCCCTGAAACCGGCTGAGAAAGTATCGGCGGTTCTCCAAACTGTGCTCCCCATGCGCAAAGAATTTAGATGAGGAAAAACCCGTGAGTTCAATGAAAAAGTTGTTAGGAATGTTGATGGTTGCCAGTTTGGTTGCTGTTTCTGGTGTCGCTTACAGTGAAACAAAGGCGGTGGATACTGTTAAAGAGCGTATCGCGCCGGTAGGTAAAGTGTGTATGTCAGGTGAGGCTTGTGCCGCTGCTCCGGCTGCGCCAGCATCAGCAGGCCCCAAATCCGGTAAGGATTTGTATGCCAGTGTGTGTGCTACCTGTCACGGCACGGGCGTATTAAATGCGCCCAAGTTTGGTAATGCTGCAGACTGGGCTCCACGTGTTGCTAAGGGTATGGATACACTTTATACCCACGCTATAAATGGTTTTAACAGTATGCCGGCTAAGGGCACTTGCGCCGCCTGTAGCGACGATGAAATCAAAGGTGCGGTGAAGCACATGGTAGATGGCAGCAAATAAATTCTTGATCTGCTGACGATAAAAAACCAGCGCAATGTCGCTGGTTTTTTTATGGTTTGAATGTGCCGATTTAAAGCTGAGATTAATCAAATAAATTTAATAAGCTAGATAAGGTTTCTGCGCCTTGCGCGGTATTTTTTTCAGCGCTGCGCTCACCAAAACCTTCGCGTTCTACATCATCTTTAGGGAGTTCTTCTAAAAATCGGCTTGGTGTTGTTTCGCTGTGCTCGCCAAATTGTTTGCGTTTTCCCGCCAATGTCATTGTTAGTGTTTTTTGCGCGCGGGTAATGCCTACGTAGGTGAGCCTGCGCTCTTCTTCAATGTTGTTGTCGTCAATACTATTGCGATGTGGCAACAAATCTTCTTCCATGCCCACCATAAAGACATGAGGGAATTCCAAGCCCTTGGATGCATGCAGTGTCATGAGTTGCACTTGATCACTTTCATCCTCTTCTTCTTGGCGCTCCAGTAAATCGCGCAGTACTAATTTTGCGATGGCATCCTGAATACGTTTTTCATCGTCTTCGTCGTCATCTGCAGTTTTGTCTAAACTTTTTTGTAACGACTCCACCAAATAAAACACATTTTCGATTCGCTTTTCAGCGGCTTTAGTGCTTGGTGAGTTTTGATGCATCCAGCCGACATAATCTATATCGTCAATCATTTCGCGCACGCCGGCGATAGGATCATTGGTGGTGCAATTGATGGCCACTTGTTTCAGCCAATGCGAAAAGCGCACTAAGCGTTCTAGATTTTTTTCGGGGATGTGACTCTGTAAACCTATTTCATCGAGCGCGGAAAATAAACTGATTTGACGCTGGCTGGCGTAGCCGCCGAGCGCTTCTAAGGTACTGGTGCCAATGTGGCGGCGCGGTGTATTGATGATACGTAAGAAAGCATTGTCGTCATCGGGGTTCACCAATAACCGCAAATAAGCCATCACATCTTTAATTTCAGTTTTGGCGAAAAACGATGAGCCACCACTGATTTTATAGGGGATTTGATGATGCTGTAATTTCATCTCCAGCAAGCGCGATTGATGGTTGCCACGGTAGAGTACGGCGTAATCACGAAATTTATTTTGCTTGCGCAAACGTTGTGTGAGAATTTCGGTGGCTACGCGTTCAGCTTCTGCATCTTCATTGGCACAGCGCACCACGCGAATGTGATCGCCTAAGCCCATTTCACTCCAGAGCGCTTTATCAAACTCGTGCGGGTTGTTGGCGATCAGGTGGTTGGCGACGCGCAAGATGCGACTCGTTGAACGATAATTTTGCTCAAGTTTAATCACGCGCAATTGCGGGTAATCTACTTTCAGTTGCGCCATGTTTTCAGGGCGAGCACCGCGCCACGCGTAAATCGATTGATCGTCATCGCCCACTACGGTGAGAGCGCCGCGATTGCCGACCAAGAGTTGCACTAATAAATACTGGCTAGAGTTGGTGTCTTGATATTCATCGACGAGTAAATAGCGAATTTTTTTCTGCCAGCGCGATAAAATTTCGCTGTGTTGGCGAAATAAATCCACCGGAATCAAAATCAAATCATCAAAGTCAACAGCGTTGTAAGCGCGCAAGGCTTGGTTGTATTGCTGATACACCAAGGCGATGGTTTGTTCGCCGGGGCTTTGTGCTAGCTCTAATGCGCGTTTGGGAGTGATTAAATCATTTTTCCAGTTGGAGATTTGATTTTGAACTAGATTTAAGTGGTCGCTATCGAGATCGCCATCTTTGAGCATTAATTCTTTTAGCAGTGAGCGGGCATCTTCGGCATCAAAAATCGAAAAGCCGGGTTTAAAACCCAGGCTTTTGTATTCGCGGCGAATAATATTTAAGCCGAGATTGTGAAAGGTTGAGACCGTTAAGCCTTTTGCCGCGCTGCCGCGCATGAGATGGCTAACGCGCTCCTTCATTTCGCGCGCGGCCTTGTTGGTGAATGTCAACGCAGCTATATGGCGAGCCGAGATTTCACATTGTTGGATAAGGTAAGCAATTTTGCGGGTAATTACACTGGTCTTGCCGCTGCCCGCCCCTGCCAGCACTAGGCATGGGCCATCAATGTAAAGAACGGCTTCTTGTTGGCGAGCGTTTAACTGGGTCACGGTGTTTGGGTGTCTAATCAGTAATGGGTGCCTATTGTAACAATCGCTACTGGCGATGCAATTGATCGTTTTTTATAACCTTTTCTTTTAAGAATAATTTAAGCGTCTTTGTTTGTTATATGTGATCAAATCTTATTTATTCTCGTGGGAGCAGGGTGTAGAGTCTCTCGCGGGGTGGGTGCTGTAGTAATGCAATTTAGATTTTCTCGACTAGGCTAAGCCTGAGAGTTGGGTATCTGGGGCTATGGAAAGAACGATAAGAATTTTATTTATTGACCGAGAGCACGGCGAATATTTGTTAATTGCCGACATATTGTCACACGTGCGCAATGTCAGTTTTGAACTGGTCTGGTGTGATCAGTTGGAGACAGCTGCGCCTCAAATTTTATCCAATGAATTCGATGTGGTTCTGCTAGA
Source organism: Gammaproteobacteria bacterium (assembly GCA_005801205.1). Classification (GTDB taxonomy): domain Bacteria; phylum Pseudomonadota; class Gammaproteobacteria; order Pseudomonadales; family Cellvibrionaceae; genus Cellvibrio. The sequence continues at coordinate 7,873 of SYDJ01000079.1, read as the reverse complement.
TTTTTTTTGGGGCGATTTAAGTGCTCGCGATTTGCTCAATGCAGTAAAAGTGCAGGCCAATAAAACCCCTATTGTCATAATGACCGATGAAATGGAAATTGAGGTTGATCGCGATGTAATTCGTACAGGTGCATCAGATTATCTCATCAAAGGTCAAATTGACCATCAACTACTAGAGCGCACCTTGCGCTACGCCATAGAGCGTAAACAAACTGAAATATATCTCGCGCGCCTAGCGCATTACGATCAACTCACCGATATCCCCAATCGCATTTTATTCCGTGACCGTTTAGAGCATGTGATTCATTTGGCGAATCGCGATAAAACGTCTTTTGCATTACTGTTCATCGATTTGAATGGCTTCAAACAAGTCAATGATAATTTTGGTCACGATGCAGGCGATGCGATTATTCGCATCTGTGCTGAGCGTTTGAGTGCGTGTATGCGTCGTAGCGATTCGGTAGCACGTATGGGAGGCGATGAATTTACGCTCTTGCTTTCACATATCGATAATCACACCGATGTTGCGCATATCGCTGAAAAAATAATTGCATTGCTTTCCGAGCCTGCAGACATTAATGGCTATGAAGTAGTAGTGGGTTGCAGTATTGGTGTTGCGATTTATCCGCAAGCGGGGCGCGATGCAGAAAGCCTGTTAAAGAATGCCGATATGGCGATGTACAAAGCGAAGCAAGACGAAGGCAGTAGCTTTTGTTTCTTTACGGATGCGATGAATAAAAATGTGCGCCGTCAGTTACGCATGGAAGCCAACTTGCGCAAAGCGCTGAAAAAAAATCAATTTTTCTTGCAGTATCAACCTCGCGTCGATGTCAGCACACAAAAAATTGTTGCGGTGGAATCACTCCTGCGTTGGGATAATCCTGAAATGGGAGTATTAAGTGCAAGTGAATTTATTGTCGCCGCTGAGGATACAGGGCTTATTACTGCAATTGGTTATTGGGCGATTCGCCAAGCCTGCAGCGATTTAAAAATGATACATGCCCGCTTTGGCAACAACATAACCATGGCGATTAACTTGTCTATGCGGCAATTTAAAGATGAACGATTAGTGCATGAAATTGCGAGTATTTTTGAAGATTACGATGTTCAAGCAGGCGATATAGAATTTGAGTTGACTGAATCATCTTTTATGGAAAATATTGATTTGGTGAGTTTATGCATGCGCCCCTTGGCGTTTTTTGGGATCAATTTTGCCTTAGATAATTTTGGCACAGGCAGTTCATCGTTTTTACACTTGCAGCGCTTGCCAATTAGCTCGGTAAAATTGGCGTCGCGGCTATTGGCGGAGTTACAGCGCAATGCCAGTGACCGCCGCTTGGTGGCAGCCATGATTAACCTTGCGCATAACCTTGGCAAAGTTGTTGTTGCGGATGGCGTGGAAACGCTCGAGCAAAAACGTTGGTTGCACGAATTGGGTTGCACCCAAATGCAAGGTTATTTCTTCGCACCGCCGCAATCATTGGAAGATGTTTGCGGCACGCTGGAGCAATATCAATCGGGCGCTGCTGATTCCGGTAGTGATGCCTCTATTATTGACGATCAAGCGTGCGATAGCTCAGCGCTTCGCTAATATTTTCGGTATCGGGATGTGTTTTATCTTGCATGTCTGCGAGCGTGCGCGCCACTTTTAATACACGGTGATAAGCGCGTGTTGATAATCCCATTTTAGTAATTGCGTGTTCGAGCAAGGCTTTGTCTGCATCTTTTAATTCGCAATATTTTTCTAATTCTGGTGCGCTTAATAAATTATTTGCTTTACCTTGTCGTGCAATTTGTCGTGCGCGGGTTTGCTCTACGCGCGCGCGAATAAGCGCACTAGTCTCACCATCACTTTTGCTGTGCAGCTCGCCTTGTTTTAACGCACGCACGGGTACATGCATATCGATTCGGTCGAGCATAGGGCCAGAAATACGGTCGCGATAGCGGCGCACTTGATCGATGGTGCAGCGGCAGCGATCATCGTTATTACCAAAATATCCACAGGGGCAAGGGTTCATGGCGGCAATCAGCTGAAAGCGTGCAGGAAAGGTTGCTTGGGTTTTTGCGCGTGAAATTCGCACTTCACCACTCTCTAGAGGTTCGCGTAAAACTTCTAACACTTGACGAGAAAATTCGGGAAGTTCATCCAAAAATAGCACGCCACAATGTGCGAGTGAAATTTCTCCGGGCTTGGGATTGCTTCCGCCTCCAACCAACGCAATCGCCGATGCTGTGTGGTGTGGTGCACGAAAAGGTCTAGTGCGCCACGACTGATGGTGAGTTTGTGCTGCCACTGAATAGACTGCGGCCACTTCTAGCATTTCGCGTTCATTTAAGCTTGGCAAAATGGCCGGTAATCGGCTGGCGAGCATGGTTTTACCGGTGCCCGGTGGGCCAAAGAATAAAAGATTGTGCCCGCCACTGGCCGCAATCTCCAACGCGCGTTTGGCTTGTGCTTGGCCTTTTACATCACGCATCTCCATTAAATAATCAATATTGAGCGCTTCGGGCGCGCGGGCTTGAAACAGATGCTCGCGGTCGTGGAGGTGCGCGCATACCTGCAGCAAGCTTTTTGCGCCGAAGACCCGCGAGCCGTTGCTGAGCGCCGCTTCGCTTGCGCTGTAATCGCAAATAATCAATTCCCGTTGGCTCTCTGCGCAAGCGAGTGCAGCAGGTAATGCACCGTTTACCGAGCGAAGTTCGCCAGAGAGTGCGAGTTCGCCTAAAAATTCATATTGGCTGAGTACAGGTAGCGGAATTTGGCCGGATGCCGCCAGAATTCCCAAAGCAATCGCAAGATCAAATCTGCCGCCCTCTTTGGGCAAATCGGCCGGAGCTAGGTTTACGGTGATTCGCCGCGCGGGGAACTCAAGATGGCTATTCAGAATGGCGCTGCGCACGCGATCTTTACTTTCTTTCACGGCGGCTTCGGGGAGGCCAACGATAGAAAGGCTAGGTAAGCCTGCAGAAAGATGAACTTCAACGGTAACGAGTGGGGCGTTAACCCCTAATTTTGCGCGGGTATAAACAATGGCGAGTGACATAAGTATTCCTTCCTTGTTAATTCAGACGCTCGATTGATAGCTCTGAAGTGTGGCTCCTTGCCGACTTAATCCGATGTTAAATAAGTCGGTTGACGAAATATAACCAACTTGCGCTGGGAAATCAAAGTGATGATGGTTTTTCTGCCGCTAGTGTTTGCTCTATCTCAGTGCAGCGCACTTCAAGCGCTTCCAACTTGGCGCGAGTTCGCTGCAGTACTGCGGTTTGCGCATCAAATTCTTCTCGGGTGACGAGGTTCAGTTTGCTAAGCGCGGATTGCAAGGCAATTTGTAATTCGCGTTTGGGTAAAAGGCTGCTGATAATAGGCAACGTATTTTGTAGTTCTTGGCTCAAACGCTGAGCTAATTGGCTAATCATAGTGATTCCTCGGTGTGCTTTGGTGCAGTTTAGCGCGTGTAGCGGTTAGGTGTAAGCCGCTTCTTTGGAGGCTAAATAATGAGCGGCTTGTATGCATAGACTTTTTCTGCTGATTTAGGTGCCTTTTTAAAGAATGCAGGTGTTTGTGGTGTTCTTTTGTGGGGCGCTAATCCCATATTGGTGCTATCCGCACGGCGGTGTGCGTTATTATGGTGCGTATTAGCTTTATGTGTTTGGTAATCGCTTATGTCATACGCATAGAAAATTCTATATCGCTTTGAATTTTAAGAATAAATTTTACTTGGCCTGCAAAATGCTAAATCACTTGTGAATATAAAGGCCTATTCCAATCGAGCATCAGCGATGCTTCTGGAGGCAGCTTTTGTGGTTTCCATCTTGAATAAAGTGGTATTTCCGGTGCTTTCTGCACCAAAGCGTGCAGGATTTTTAGAGGAGTACAAGCATGAAGTTAGTAACAGCAGTCATTAAGCCATTCAAGCTCGATGCGGTGCGTGAAGCATTGTCTGAAATTGGTGTGCATGGAATGACCGTAACCGAAGTTAAAGGTTTTGGTCGTCAAAAGGGACATTCAGAGCTTTATCGCGGTGCCGAATACGTGGTGGATTTTCTGCCTAAGACCAAAGTGGAAATCGCTGTGGCTGGGTCAGAGGTTGATCGTGTTGTGGAGGCCATTACCAAGGCGGCCAATAGCAGCAAGATTGGCGATGGGAAAATCTTTGTGTCGAGCCTGGAACAAGTCGTGCGTATTCGCACGGGTGAAACCGGCGACGAAGCACTGTAAACCAATAACAAGCACAAAATTGAGCCAGATCGTTTTGTGCGTTAGATCAATCACTTAGGAGTATTTCCCGTGAAGAAATTTGTCGAAATGAGCCGTAAGCTCGTGTTGATAGCAGGCATGGCAGCGTTAATGCTGGGTGCCGCTAGTGTATTTGCTCAAGATGCGGTGCCTGCAGCTGCAGACGCCAGTTCAGTGGCAGCCGAAGTAGCGGCACCTGCACCAGAAGCAGCAGCTCCGGCTGCCGAAGCTGCTGCGGCACCTGCTGCGCCAGAGTTTAACAAGGGCGATATCGCTTGGATGCTGACCAGTACGCTCTTGGTATTGTTCATGGTGTTGCCAGGCTTGGCACTGTTTTACGGCGGCATGGTACGCGCTAAAAACGTGCTGTCTTTGTCCATGCAAATTTTCGTAACCTTCTGCTTAATTAGCATTTTGTGGGCGGTTTACGGCTATTCATTGGCATTCACCAGTGGTAGCGCATTTATCGGTGGGTTGGATCGTTTGTTCCTCAAAGATATGTTGGACGCGGCAGGTAACTTAACGGCAGCGGCAACCTTCAGCAAAGGTGTGTACATTCCTGAATACCTTTACGCTGCATTCCAAATGACGTTCGCGGCTTTAACACCTTGCTTGATCGTAGGTGCTTTTGCTGAGCGTATGAAGTTCACTGCCGTTATTTTGTTCTGCGTTGTGTGGTTCACTTTCTCTTATCTGCCAATTGCACACATGGTGTGGTTCTGGGCGGGTCCCGATGCATACACTACGCAAGAAGCTGCTGATGCGGCCACAGCAGGTGCAGGTTACTTGTTCGCAATGGGTGCCTTAGACTTTGCAGGCGGTACTGTTGTACATATCAATGCGGGTATTGCTGGCTTGGTTGGCTGTTTGTTGATTGGTAAGCGTAAAGGTTTCGGTACTCAATCTTTAGCTCCACACAATGTTCCTTTCACCATGATCGGCGCAGCCTTACTGTGGGTGGGCTGGTTCGGTTTCAACGTAGGCTCTAACCTTGAAGCTAACGCCTTTGCGGCACAAGTATTCATCAACACCTTCCTTGCAACTGCTGCTGCTGTATTGGCTTGGACATTCGGTGAGTGGGTTGTTCGCGGCAAGCCAACCATGCTGGGCGCTGCCTCAGGTGCGGTTGCTGGTTTGGTTGCCATTACTCCGGCCTGTGGTTGGGTAGGCCCAATGGGTAGTATTGCAATCGGCGTTATCGGTGGCCTTGTCTGTATGTTTGCAGTGTTGAAGCTGAAAGCTGCCTTAGGTTACGACGATAGCTTGGATGTATTCGGTGTTCACTGTGTTGGCGGCATACTCGGTGCGCTTTTGACTGGTGTTTTCAACAGCCCAGAATTAGGTGGTACTGATGTGTATAACTATGTTACAGGTACATGGAACGCATCTCCTGGCATAGCTGCGCAAGTGTGGATTCAAGCTAAGGCTGTAGGCATCACTCTTCTCTGGTCTGGTATTGTTTCGCTTATTGCCTTCAAACTGATCGACATTGTGATTGGTCTGCGTGTGACTGAAGAAGTTGAGACTGAAGGTTTGGATACAGCTGAACATGGCGAGCGTGCATATCACTCGTAATAGCTGAGCTGTAATGTGATTGGAAAAGCTCCTTGTTGTACAAGGGGCTTTTTTTGGCCCTCGAAGATGATACCTTGGCAGTAGCCACTTTATGAGTTAACCGGCAAAGAGTTTTGTCAGAAAATTGTACTCAGTGGATAGGTGCTTTTCGCATAGCTAAGGTGTATCTTAGGTTTTTTGATTCCGTTGAAAAGACTATCTGGGCGTTTTTATTGAAACGCTACCTGCATGAGACCATAAATAAAGGAACACACAATGAAATTGATTACTGCTGTTGTTAAGCCCTTCAAATTAGACGATGTTCGCACTGCGCTTTCAGAAGTGGGTGTAACGGGTATGACAGTTACTGAAGTGAAAGGCTTCGGTCGCCAAAAAGGCCACACCGAGTTATATCGTGGTGCTGAATATGTAGTTGATTTTCTACCTAAAGTGAAACTTGAATTGGCAGTTGATGATTCAATGGTTGAGCAAGCGGTAGAAGCAATTAGTAAAGCGGCACATACTGGCAAGATTGGCGATGGCAAAATTTTTATTGCTCCTTTGGAAGAAATTATCCGTATTCGCACCGGCGAAACGGGCCCAGAGGCCATCTAAAAATTGTTAGTAATAAAAGCGCGCACTTTGGGTGCGCTTTTTTTTATCCATAAAATCTGGTTATGGTAAATGAGCGTGTGTGTTAGTCGCGCTTTTGTTTAAAAAGTGACCGTAAGCTGATGGTAAGAAGCGCATTTGAATTTAATTTGATGTTTATTGATAAGTTATATTGATCCATTATTGCGCTTGGCATTTGTAACAGTAAAATGCGCTCCAGGCTCACTGGACAGTAATAACGTTAATCCCTGTGCTGGTTGACCTTAATAGAAAAAAAGACTAAAAATTTATTGCAGTATCCATGACGAAGCCACAAGTCTGAGCTATATAGTAAGTCGAAGCTGTAAGTCGAAAGAAATACGCTTTTGGTGGTACGTCTGCAATGGTTGTCTGATACGCTTTATTTAATGCGATAGTGTCCGATGTAAATAGTTAAATGAAATGCAGGTGAAAGTATGAGTGATGATCTCATTAACGAAGAAGATGAAATCGAAGAACCTATTGAAGATGGCGACGTAGAAGATGCCGACGACGAGCCCTTGGATAGCGATGAAGTAGGTTACACCGCGCCCAGCAAAGCCGCGGCAGTGGTTGAAGCGCTGGAAGATTTCAGTATTGCTTCACGTCAAAAAATTCGCGATGAGCTAGAAGACCAAGTGGCTGCATTCTTAGCTCGCGGCGGCAAAATTAGCGAAGTGCCGGCCAATGTAACCGCAGATCCGCCAAAAAAACCCAGCCCTGATTATGGCGGTCGCCCCATCTAATCTGGCGCTTGTGGCTTAATCGCCTTATGCCTTCTCTTAGCCCTGCAATGCAGGGCTAAGTTGTTTTTGAGGCTAATATTTAGAATTTACTCCTTCTAGCTGCACAAGCCGTGCATAATCAAACTTGGCGCGTGTTTTGCGTCGTCTATTGCTGGATTTTTGCCACCCTGTGTGAGTAAAATGCAGCCTCTTTTTGATTATGGTTACACCTTAAATACAGTAAAGACTTGAGGCTCAGTGCTACCCAAGTTTCTCTTTCTGACCGTGTGACCCATATTAATTTCCGCTTAATTATCAAAGGAGCACTGACGAGGTGACTGACGCGCGCCCCTTATTAATTCTGACCGGCTTATCCAAAACCTATGGCAATAATGTCGTTTTGAATAAGTTTGATATCACCATTTACGATGGTGAGTTCTTTACGCTATTGGGGCCTTCTGGTTGTGGTAAAACAACCGTGTTGCGCATGATTGCTGGTTTAGAATCAGCCGATGTAGGTGAAATCCATTTGGCGGGCGAAGAAATTAGTCAAATGCCTGCCGAAAAGCGCCCCGTAAATACCGTATTTCAAAGTTATGCGCTCTTCCCGCATATGTCGGTCTTTGACAACGTCGCCTTTGGCTTAAAGATGAGCGGTGTTGCCAAAGACGAAATCGCCCCGCGCGTTACCGAAGCGCTAGAAATGGTTCGGCTCGGTGATTTT